>JBFJVR010000230.1:0-5026 GCA_041624095.1 Oleiphilaceae bacterium | reverse complement strand
AGACATGAGTTAAACAAATCTTCTGAAAGCAAGCTTTGGTTTTTCCGGCATTATACTTACCCCAAACTTGCAGCTTGTTCTATATGTCCCTATGTTGTAAGGGGTTCTACCCAGATTTCTCGGACGGTTTTATAAAGGTTTAAATCTGTTGTCCTGATTCGCTAGTCTACGTCTCATTCTTGGGTTATGGAACCGTTCGATATAATCAAATAGATCGGCACGTGCTTGATCCCTAGTCCGGTATCTACGATGGTGTACACGTTCACGTTTGAGCATTCCAAAGAAACCCTCGCAAGCCGCATTATCACCGCAGTGACCAACAGCACTCATACTGCTAGTTAACTGATTTCGTTTTAGCATTCGTTGGTAGTCACCACTGGTATATTGAGTGCCTCGGTCCGAATGCAGAATAACCTCGTGTTCACCCTGGCGCTGCCATACAGCCATCTCAACAGCGCGTATGACCATGTGGCGATCCTGCCGGTGATGCATAGACCAACCGATGACAAGCTTGCTAAACAAGTCGAGCACAACACAGAGGTAGAGTTTGCCTTCCAGCGTGGCGACTTCCGTGATGTCAGTGACCCATTTGCTCTCAGGTTCGGTTGCAACGAAGTCACGCTCCAAGTGGTTCTTTAAACCATCAGGGCGAACAGACTTACGTTTTGAACCTCGGCCTTTCTTGCGTGGCCAGCCTTGAATACCGTTTATCGACATCAGCCTCGCAATGCGATTTAAGCTGGCTTGCTTACCTTCATCCTGAAGGTCTTCTTGCATCCTTGGGGCACCGATAATACCGCCACTATCTTCATGAATTTCACGAATGCGCTGCAATAGTTGTTTATTCTCTATCTCGCGGGCACTCGGGATTCGCTCCACCCAAGCGTAATAACCACTGGGTGAAACCTTCAAGCAACGACACATTAAGCGAACGGGAAAGGTGTCGCGGCAACGCTGAATAGCCTCGTACCTTACGGTAACTCTTTGGCAAAGAACGTCGCCGCTTCGCGCAAAAAATCGCGTTCCTTCTTCACACGGGCTAGCTCGCGTTTTAATCGAGCAACCTCTTCATCGCGCGGAGAGCCGCTACCTTTAAACGCCTGCTCTTGAGCCTGTTCTGCTTCTCTCTTCCAGCGGCTGAGCAAATTGGGTGCGACACCTATTTCCAAAGCCACCTGGCGGCAACTGACACCGGGCTGTTGAGTTAACGCGATGGCTTCACGTTTAAATTCGGGGCTAAATTTTCTTCGTTTGGTCATGAACACTCCTAATAGGCATATTATGCCTCTTTTTAGATGTGTCCGCTAAATCTGGGTAGAACCCGAACTATGGCCTACCTACGCTATCTGCCAAGGTTAGCATTTAACGAAAAATGCGGGGGCAAACGGCTGCTCTTGGTTTTATCCTTTATATATCGTTGGGGCTCCCAAATTTCCTGCGCTTACTTTGTAAAAACCATAATTTTGACCTACTTTTAAAACGTATTACCTGTTCTAAAGTTGATGTTTACTTAAGCGGGATTAGCCAGGTCAGGACCTTCATTACAATGATTTCAAAGCGTATTTTTGTAAATGTAAACGAAGCGCGTTTCTTTGTTTATCGCGTGCCCCATGTTCCAGTACAAACTGTTTTCAGGGCGACGTTGAGATGAATAAGAGTGGTAAGCCCAGTGGTCAGGCTTTGTCTATTAGTCCTGCGAGCCTGGTTGAAGAGTACAGGCACTTTATAGACACTCACCCGCCGCTTAGTTATATCGACGAGCATCACCCCGTACAGCCGCAGCTAGCTACTTGGGTTTACGAGCTTGAAGCGCAGCCTGCTGTGCTGCAGGCACTGACTACGCTTCATGCCAAGTCTCAGATCGATTTCGAAAGGGCGTTATTTTGTAGCTGGATGTGTTTACTGGTGTCGCGCAACCTTAGCTTGAATAGCCAGCACCAGAAGGCTTTGTTCTATGCTGGTTTGTTGCAGGATATCGGGCATTATTTCGACAATGAAACCGTTCCGGTGTTTGTTTCCAAGGTAAATGGGCCGTTTGTTTCCATCGCGGGGGCGGCAAGTGAGAATAATCACCCCTTGGTTTCCAGCACGTTCTTGGAGGCTCATTTGGGGCACGACAGTAAGGTATGTGACCTAGTGTTGCATCACCATGCCAAAGAGGATGGCACGGGCTTCCCTAATCATATCAGTGAAGCCCAACTAGCACTGGATAAGCAGATTCTGATTATCGCAAACCAGCTTAGCGACCGGCTCGATCAACAGGGCGGCCACAATCGGCTTGGTGAGAGCATCCCGTATTTCAGGTTGGCGAGCGTGCTGTATTTTAAGAAGGCGCATGAAGCCTGGCTTGCTTTGCTTGAGCCTTTATTCCCGATCGAGTTTAACTTCGAGTCACTGGACAGAGAAGCAATGCGCTTGAATTGCAAAAAGCAGCAGCTTAATCGTGTTTTAAGTAGTTTGTTGAGCGTTTCTAGCGAGTTAGTGCGGTATGACTTCGATATGCACGTGCATGGCTTACGTGCATTGATTCAAAAGCTGAGTCTCTTGTTTACCGATAGTGGAGTACTGAGCGGGGCGCTTTTTGATGCTCATAAGGATGGATCGACAACGGTTCTAAGCGAAATCAGTGCCTTGTTTATGGCGCTGCCCGACGTGCTTGAACGTTGTGAGCTCTATATCGATAGAATTCTTAAGCAGCACAAATTCTCGTTTAACCAAGTGCTGTTAAGTGAAGCAAGGCATCAGATTAGAGCTTGCATCAATACGCTCAGCCCTCATAAAATCAGTATCTTCGGGTAGATACATCATCTTTGGTAAGGGTTGTTCTATCTCTTCTGGTACATAAAGTCGATACATAGTCTTCTGGCGGTCGCCCACTTACGCGGTATTGTGCGTTAGTAGGCGGGGCGTGTTGTATTGCTTTTTTAGTTAACGAATGTAGGTTTTTCAATGCAAGCAGTATTTAATCAGGCCGTGGCCGCGCATCAGGCAGGGCAGTATTCTCGTGCGGAGGCGCTATACCGCCAGTTACTTGAACAGGCACCTACGCAGGCCGTTGTTAAAGCCCGGTTGGGAATATTGCTGGCACAGACGCAGCGGGTTGGCGAAGGCTTAGCCTGTCTGGCGGAGGCCATTGAGCAACTGCCTCACGAGTCAGAGTTGGTGTTGCAAGCGGCGAATATCGCTACTCAACATGGTCATACGGAACGAGCAGAAGAGTGGCTGAGAGTTGTGAGTGAGTTAAATACCGAAGATGCCTCTGTGCTTGAACAACTGGCCGGCGTACTGATAGGGAATCATAAAGAATCCGATGCGTTGGAATGTATCAAGAAGCTGATTAAGCTCAGCCCGCAAAATGCCAATGCATACAACCTGAAAGGCTTGGCATTAAGTCGATTGGGTGAGACCGATAAAGGCTACAAGTGCTTTCAAAAGTCGGTCAAGATGAATCCTGGGCAATTAGGTGCGGTACGTAACCTCGTGCTCTATGGCAAAAAGCGTAAAGAGCCCTTGCTCGATAAAATCATGCCTCAGCTGGAGCGTGCTGTTCAGCAGCAGGGTGGCCAACCTGCTGTGCAAATGAATGTAGCGTATATTCTGGCAATGTATTACGAAAATAAAGGTGAGAGCCAACGCTCGTTTCGTTACCTTAAAATGGCCAACGATTTAAATCGAGCTGGTTATAGCTATCGTCATGCCGACACACAAGTGCAATTTGCAGCCTTGGTTAAGGGTTTCTCGCGGGAGTTTGTGCAGCAATTTGAAGGGCAGGGGCTGGCTGAGGATGGCCCGGTTTTTATTCTAGGCATGCCTCGCTCAGGGACCACCTTGATAGAGCAAATACTGTCGAGCCATTCTAATGTTGGAGCGGAGGGCGAAATTGAAGACCTGCGCAAGGCGTTTGAAGACAGGGCCGCCCAAGTACTCGTTGAGGGGCGTGACAAGTGCAAATGGGAGGCGTGTTTGCAGGTAGCGCAAAATTATTTGGACTCGGTGCGCGGCAGGCAGACAGCACCATTGTTTACCGACAAAATGCCTTACAACTTTATGCTGGTAGGGCTAATTGCGACGACGATGCCTAAGGCAAAAATCATTCACTGCACGCGAGACTCATTGGAAACCTGCTTTTCTATCTATAAGCAGAATTTCAGTGGCAGCCATTCGTATACCAATAACTTAAAAGAGCTGGGGCAGTATTACAACTTGTACGAAAGTTTGATGGGGTATTGGAATGAGTTGTTTCCGGGAAGGATACACGAAGCAAATTACGAAAAACTCATTGGAGGCGCCGAGCAGGAGATAACGCGCTTACTTGAATTTTGTGAGTTGCCAGCGGAAAAAGCCTGTTTCGAATTTCATCGTAACAAGCGGGCGGTGAGAACGGCCAGTGTCGCACAGGTCAGACAGCCTATTTATAAAGATGCTCTAAAAGCATCGAGTGCATATAAGGCAGAGCTCGAGGAGTTAATTAAGACACTTGAATCCGGAGAGGGTCGAGAAATCCCAGCGTAGGCATAGGGCCTGAGGGGGATTTGCAGCCTAAGCCTGAAGCGCCAGGGCGATAGGCTGCATAATTGTGTGCAGAATGCTTAGGCGCGTCTGCGAAACAGGGGCTTGGGCTCGTCGCAACCAGCCTGGTAGGTTTCAGAAAAATCGCGTAAACCAGCCAAAGCAGCTTCCGGGTCTTTGTCTTCACGCAGGGCATAGGCATCAAAGCCGCAACGCTTCATGAAGAAGAGCTGGTCGTGCAGTACGTCGCCAATAGCTCTCAGCTCGCCTTTAAAGTCGTAACGTTCGCGCAGCAGACGAGCATAGGAATAGCCGCGCCCATCGCCAAATACCGGAAAGTTAACCGCAATAAGCTTTAATTGCCCCACAAATGGAGCAAGCTCTTCAGGCCCTTCATCACTGTCTAGCCAAACACCAAAGTCTTTGCCGCTTTCGAGCAAGGTCTGCGCATGTTTAACGAAGAATTGAAGCGGAACCAGGACTTGCTTCGACGGCACGTCACCATCAAACGCTTTGT
>JBFJVR010000229.1:0-5026 GCA_041624095.1 Oleiphilaceae bacterium | reverse complement strand
CTGAAGTTGCGTTAGCCAAATCGAAGACTATCGCAAACGCACTAACGGGACCGATAAAAGCCATTGACAATGCAATACCACAGGTACAACAAACCTTAGACGAAGACATTATCAACCCGATACGACTTGAGAAACCATGGCAGGAGTACGACCGCCTCGTAACACAGCAAATGAATTTACTCGTAACGCTCAATCGGAGTGTAACAACGCAGATCGCAAGCATACTCCAAACACGCCTGAGCAACGAAACCTCAGCCAGAACGACCTTATTTGTGGTGTTAAGCCTGGTACTGGTGGTGATATTTTACCTCTACACAGGTTTCTCCATGTCTGTTCGGAGTGCTATCGCGTCTTTCTCTAGCGCCGCTCGCAAGGTTTCTGCGGGCGACCTCACAGTCAGGCTAGAACAGACCTCCCACGATGAGCTTGGCCGATTAACGCATGAGTTCAACGATATGACAGAACAAATGCACCAGTTGATTCAGGTAGTGAGCCGCACCGTTGAAAGCGTCAGTTCGCAAGCGAACAATGTAAATACCACCGCAGGCTCTAATGTCGCAGCGGTGAAGCGTCAAATGAGTGAGACGAACCAGATCTCTGATGCAATGCAACAGATGGTCTCTGCGGTCGAAGAAGTAGCCGGTAACACTCAAAGCACTTCGGATGCCGCGCTGGTAGCGGAACAAGAAGCCTCCCAAGGCCAGCAGGTAGTAGACGAAACCCTGCATGCGATCAATGACTTATCGAGTGAGATCGGACATTCAGTAGACATGATTAACCGGGTCAGCAAGGATTCTGATGAAATTAATCAAGTTCTGGTCGAGATCAAAGCCATCGCAGAGCAGACCAACCTCCTTGCGCTCAACGCGGCGATCGAAGCGGCCAGAGCTGGCGACCAAGGCCGTGGCTTTGCTGTCGTTGCCGACGAAGTACGCACGCTTTCTCAGCGCACACAAAAATCCACTGAAGAAATCGAACGCATGATTGAGCGTCTGCAAAAAGGCGTATCTGGCGCGGTAAGCTCAATGCACAGTAGTAACGCCACAACAGAGCTGACGGTGAGTCAATCCAAAAAAGTTGCCGATGCACTCGCTAAAATTGTTTCAAGCGTTGGCACAATCGTCGATATGAGCCATCAGATTGCAGGTGCAGCAGAGGAACAAAGCGCCGTTGCCAAGCACATCGAAACTAACGTCTTACAAATAATTGATCTGGGTAAAGAAACTGAAAGCAACGCATCGCAGGCGCTTTCTGCTAGCGATGAACTCGCCGAAAGTACCGATGCCCTGCGTGATATTGTTAGCAAGTTTAAGGTATGAGCTGCAAAAGTCAGTTCGCGCATCAGGCCGAATCCAAATTGTTGTGATAGTATTTAGGTATCAGTGACGCACTCAACTTTTTTGCTAGCTTCTTTCTGGACATCATTGCCAGAAGTAAAAGGAAAACAATATGCGCAGTTGTCAGACAAGGGTGCAGGCGGCCTTTTCTGTGCCTAAACTTACCCTAGCTTTGTGCCCGACAGTGAGGCGAGCATGTTAAACCAAAGCTGGTTTGTGTGGCTCGTTGGTGCCCTGGTTCTGGCCGTTGTTGGCATCAGTACCACAATGCAGGTGCAGCCATTAGTGAGTGCGCCACCAAGCATTGATACAGGCCCGAAAACCCTTACCTTAGCCCCTAAAATAACAAAACCACAGCACGATATTGCTACCTTTAATTTATTTGGCCGGGTAGGCAGCAAGCCTGCTGTTGAAGAACCCGTAGAGCAGGCCTTACCAGAAACCAAACTTAAGCTTACGCTTACAGGCATTATGGCTGGCGCAAAGGATGAGTTCGCAGGTGCGCTAATTGAAGGCCCTGACCGTCAGACCGAACTCTATAAGATAGGCGACACTTTGCCGGGGAACGCGACGCTGCATAAAATTTACCCCGAACGGATAGTAGTTGAACGCACTGGCCGTTTAGAAAATTTATACTTCCCTGCTACTTCTTCGTCGGGTATCGAGCGCCTTGCAAACATTCCAGCGCCAGACATCGGTGCGCCCCCACCTAATACTGCAGTGCAAACGCGCGCTGAAACCGGCCCAAGCTCGATCAGCGAAGAGCGAAAGCAAAGCATCAAAGACCGCCTGAGTAGCTTACGCCAGCGCATTATTAACAGTCGCAACTAGCTACGATGCATCACTTTTCTGTTCTGCCCGCAGACCACGCCAACGACGTGCCAAATAAGAAATTATTCACCCTTGTACTGGCGTTGATATTTTCTAGCACACTAGCCAGCCTCGAATTAAACCAGACACTGCTCGATTTTATAGATAAACGCTTTGGCAAAGAAGCTGTGTCGAGGCTATTGCAGTGGGAAAAAATCGCCAACTTCGATAGCAAACTGCCGGCTGAAAAAAAACTCACCTTGGTAAATCGTTTTTTTAACCGCGCCAAATTTGTCTCAGACTATGAGCACTGGGGCAAAGAAGACTATTGGGCCAGCCCGGTAGAACTGTTAGCGACGAACGCGGGCGACTGTGAAGATTATTCAATAGCGAAATACTTCACTCTCAAAGAAATGGGCTTTCCGGTTGAAAAGCTGAAAATTACTTATGTCAAAGCGATTGAACTTAACCAGGCCCACATGGTGTTAGCCTATTACCCTGAAAACGGCGGTGAACCGCTGATTCTTGATAATCTTATTAACGAAATTCGTCCGGCATCTCAACGCAAGGATCTCATTCCTGTATATAGCTTTAACGCCGAGGGCTTATGGATCTCCAAGTTACGGGCTCAGGAAGGCAAACGCCTCGGTACCCCGGATAAACTCAAACACTGGCAAGACATGCTCACCCGCCACGGAAAAATCATCAAGGATTAATTACAGGCCAAATATGGTGCTTCACTTCAGGTCGATACAGCCACACCTAAAAGTTGACGTTAACGTAAACTGGAATCATAATAGCTGACTCAGTAAGCGCTGCTAAAACAGGCCGTCATTATGACAACCACCTATTCAATAAGTGACTTCGCAAAAGAATTCGATATCACGACCCGCACTATTCGGTTCTACGAAGCTGAGGGTCTGTTGCACCCGCGCCGTCAAGGCCAAACGCGCATCTATACCGAACGCGACCGGGTCCACCTTAAGCTCATCTTACGCGGGAAGCGCCTGGGGTTTTCGTTAACTGAATCGAAAGAGCTTATTCAGCTGTACGACCCCAATAACACTAACCACAAGCAAATGAACCGGTTTCTTGAAAAAATTTCCGAGCGGCGCAAGATGCTAGCGCAACAAATAGAAGACATACGTGTTATGCAGCACGAGCTCGATGAAGCCGAGCGTCGTTGTATAGAAACGCTCGATAACCATTCAGATCAAACTAATTAAGGACTGCCCTAATGTCTATTTCCTCGATGCAAACATTAAACTTCGGGCTCGGTGAAACTATCGACATGCTGCGTGATCAGGTACGCAGCTTTGTAGATGGCGAAATTGGACCGATTGCTGCAAAAACGGACAGCGATAACGCATTCCCCAATGAATTATGGCCAAAATTAGGCACTATGGGGCTATTAGGGGTAACGGTCGACGAACAGTTTGGCGGTACGTCTATGGGTTACCTTGCGCATGTTATTGCGATGGAAGAGATCAGCAGGGGCAGTGCCTCAATAGGTCTAAGTTACGGCGCGCACTCAAATTTGTGTGTTAATCAGATTCATCGCAATGGTACTGAAGAGCAAAAACAGAAGTACCTTCCCAAGCTGGTGTCAGGCGAGCATATCGGTGCTTTGGCAATGAGTGAACCCAACGCCGGCAGCGATGTAGTTAGTATGAAACTCAAGGCCGAAAGAAAGTCAGACTACTACGTACTCAACGGCAGCAAAATGTGGATCACCAACGGGCCCGATGCCGACACCTACATAATTTACGCAAAGACAGCCCCTGAAAAAGGCCCCCATGGTATTACAGCGTTTATTGTAGAGCGCGATTCAAAAGGCTTTAGCCAATCTCCCAAGCTGGACAAGTTGGGCATGCGCGGATCAAATACCTGTGAACTCGTATTTCAGGATGTCGAGGTACCGGCCGAAAACATACTCGGTCAGGAAAATGCTGGGGTAAAAGTTTTGATGAGCGGGCTCGACTATGAGCGAGTTGTCCTTTCTGGCGGCCCTACCGGCATAATGCAGGCCTGCATGGACCTTGTTGTTCCCTACATTCATGAGCGCAAGCAGTTCAACCAGTCGATTGGTGAATTTCAGTTGATCCAGGGCAAAGTGGCAGACATGTACACTACGCTAAACGCTTGCCGAGCCTACCTTTATGCGGTCGCGCAATCTTGTGACCGTGGGGAATCTACCCGTAAAGATGCAGCAGGCGTCATACTCTACTGCGCCGAAGCCGCGACTAAAATGGCGCTCGACGCAATACAGATATTGGGTGGAAACGGTTATATCAATGAGTTCCCTGCAGGGCGACTCCTCCGTGACGCCAAGCTGTATGAGATAGGCGCGGGCACCTCTGAGATCAGACGAATGCTGATTGGCCGAGAGCTGTTCATGGAAACACGTTAATCCATCGTTTTGCTGCAAGGGCCTGCTTATGACCACCATTAATAGCCAGATCGATACACGCTCCGTTGACTTTGTTGCACGAAAAAAAGCAATGGATGAACTGGTTGCGCATTTGAATGCGACTATTCGCAATACGACACAAGCGGCCTCAGACCTGGCCATCAAAAAGCATCTCGATAAAGGCAAGTTGCTACCACGAGACCGCATACGTTTGTTACTCGACTCCGGCTCACCATTTTTAGAGCTCTCGCAATTGGCCGCACACGAGGTCTACGACGACGATGTACCCTCAGCCGGCACCATCACCGGTATCGGTCGAATTCATGGTATCGAGTGCATGATTGTCGCAAATGACTCCACCATTAAAGGTGGTACTTATTACCCCCTATCGGTTAAAAAACATTTGCGGGCGCTCACCATCGCTGAGGAAAACCGTCTGCCCTGCGTTTATTTGGTCGATTCCGGCGGT
>JBFJVR010000228.1:0-5040 GCA_041624095.1 Oleiphilaceae bacterium | reverse complement strand
TTGGCAAAGGTTGGTTTTGCCCGACTTACAGAACTTGCACTCGCCGCACTCTGGCGTGTAAAGCGGGATTACATGATCACCCACTTTTACACTAGTGACACCTTCGCCAACAGCCTCAACAATCCCGCCTCCTTCATGGCCTAGCACACAGGGAAATATGCCCTCGGGGTCTTCACCGCTTAGTGTATAGGCATCGGTATGGCATACGCCTGATGCGACGATCTTGACCATGACTTCGCCTTTTTTAGGAAGCTCCAGATCCAGTTCTTCAATCGTCAGCGCTTGGCCAGGCCCCCACGCAACAGCGGCTCTTGTTTTCATAATATTCCCTCGGGAGTGCAGAAGATTTGTTTTATATATGGGTTTAAGCGTCTAATAGCATGCCTCGCCAGATGATGCTTGTCTAGCAGGAACCCGCCATGCCAGTTCAACAGCTTGTCTCACCGCCAATATGTTAATTAGTGCCTGTTTCGCTCGTCGATGTGAAACAAGGGTGTTTAGCGGCCATAACTTGGTGCTAGAATTTCGATCTTTATAAAAGACATAGAATAGGTCGAATATGTTGGCGAAGAGCAAGACTTTAACGGGCATTAGCCTCATGCTGATTAGCTTGAGTGCGTCTGCGATTAACTTTACGGGGCGTGGCCCGATAGAAAAAAATAGTGCAGACAGCTACACCGAAATGTTTAGCAAAGGCATTACTGAGCTTTCGTTTCAGCTGCGTTATGAGGATCTTGAGGCTTATCGAGGCAGTGATGTATTCAAAGGTGCGCAAAGTACGACTTTACGTACGCGTCTGTCGTTCGAGACTGCGGAATACAATTATATGTCGGCGTATTTGGAGTTTGATGACATTCGTGCCATTCCTGATGACGCTAACTATTTCGACGGTAGTAATGGACAGCAGGATGATCTGTATATCGCTGCGCCAGAAAGTACCGAGGTTAATCAGGCCTGGTTTAAGGTCGATGTCATTAATACGGCGCTAGTCTATGGCCGACAGGCTCTGCAATTGGATAACGGACGTTTTATTGGTTCCGAAGACTGGACGCAGAATCAAGGAGCCTTTTCGGGCTTGAGCCTGACTAATGAGAGCCTTAATGTCACCAGAGTGAGAGCAGGGCGTTTATATGCAAGTGATAGCCTGCTTGACCGCAGTGCGGCTGATGGCAGTCATCGAATTGACGGCTCATACTTTAATCTTGAATATGGCGGCTTTATACATAGCAAGCTTTCCTTGTATTGGTACGATATTGATCGCAAAGACACAGCCAATACTTGGGATTCAAGCACCTACGGTATCAGGTTTGCTGGCTACATCAATAATGAACCCTCGATTGAGTATGCCTTTGAATGGGCGCAGCAGGAAGACGCAGGAGCTAACCCTTTAAATTATAAAGCGGGCTATTCCGTATTAGAACTAGGGGCAACGATAGAAGGTGTTCGGGTCTTTGTGGGGCGCGAAGTCCTGGGTTCAGATGGGGGCGCTTATTTTGTCTTTCCCCTTGGCCAAGAACACCAGTTTCAAGGCTATACCGGTCAATTTAGCAACAGTGGCTTAGGTAACATTGAAGGCGGTGTTGAAGACAACTATTTTAGTTTGGGTTATGTACTGAATGAGGACTCCAGGCTTATCGCAACCTTCCACGAATTTCGCTCCGATGACGATAGCGTTGGGGAGGGCAGTCTAGGTAAAGAGTGGAGTCTTGTGTCTCGCCATAAGATGGAAGCCTGCGGCGGCCTTGAGCTCTCCTTAGGTTTCGCCAAATACACGGCAAGCGGTTTTAGCGAGGATGCAAGAAAGTTTTGGTTAACGTCTGCGATAGCGTTTTGAGATTGCGGGTTTAGATCACCGTGAGTTATGCGCTCACGGGCCTAGTCACCTTGAGGGCGGGCACCTAAGGAAGAGGTAGGTGCGTGTTCCTTCAGTAATTTCAGAGGCGGGCCAAATCGCATTGGCTCCAAGAACTGCTGCCTTGTTTTGTGCGAGTATTTGCAGCTCATCAGCAAGGGATTCGGGGCGTCTGCTGATAAACATCATTTTAACTTGTGTGCTTAGCTCGTATTCACCTAACTGCCTGCACTCGCCATGGGGCGGCGACAAAATGATATTTCGTGCCTCGGGCTTGAGTTCTACAAAAGAGCACGCACTTATGCCAATACTCAATAAAACAGAACAAAGGCTATAAAAGTGGGGCTTGCGTTCCGAGAAAAGGCGCGTGGTCGACATCTTGTTTTTGTCCATTTCGTTACCGAAGAATAAACTTCAATTGGCGCTTATGGCAGGCCAATCAATTGGGTGTGGTGATGGTTCAGCGTTTGGCAATGATACCATGTATTAATCGCAGCGAGTTTAGCTGCATGATCACCCGCCTTTAAAAAGCAAAGAGGATTAAGATCCATATGGGGCTTAAGTATAAAATAGTACCGGTTACCGCATTCGAACAAAATTGTTCGATTTTGTGGTGTGACGAAACCAAACAGGCGGCGGTTGTTGACCCGGGGGGAGATTTGCCTCGCATCGTGTCGTTTGTTGAAGAGCAGGGCTTGCGTCTAAGCAAGATTATTCTGACTCATGCGCACATTGATCATGCTGGTGCTACGCAAGATCTAGCAGAGCAGTTCGACCTGCCAATTATTGGCCCACATAAAGACGATATATTCTGGATAGACCTACTCCCTCAGCAGAGCCAGATGTTTGGTTTTCCGGAGGCAAGGCGCTTTACCCCAGATCAATGGCTGGATGAGGGTGACAGCATTGATATTGGTAATCAGCAGCTAAGCGTATTGCATTGCCCCGGGCATACGCCGGGGCATATTGTTCTGTTCCATAAATCGAGTCAACTCGCTGTCGTGGGAGACGTGCTTTTTCAGGGTTCGATTGGGCGTACGGATTTTCCAAAAGGCGACTTCAATACCTTGGTTAACTCCATTAGAACAAAACTCTGGCCGCTCGGGGATGAAGTCGCTTTTATTCCCGGTCACGGGCCAATGTCGACGATTGGACACGAAAAAGCGCACAACCCCTTCGTCGCCGGATACGGTTAAGGCTTGGGTTGGAGGGTTTCACACCGTATAATCGCCGCCTTTCTTTTTAAGTTTGATAAACGGATAGACACGAATGACCCAGACCGTCAGAACTCGAATAGCGCCTTCGCCAACTGGCGACCCCCATGTTGGTACAGCGTATGTTGCGTTGTTCAATATGTGCTTTGCAAAGCAGCACAAGGGCAAATTTATCCTGCGGATAGAGGACACGGACCAGAGCCGCAGTACTCTGGAGTCGGAACAGCAAATACTCGAAGCCTTGAAATGGCTAGGGCTTGATTGGGACGAAGGGCCGGACGTAGGAGGGGACTATGGTCCGTACCGACAAAGTGAAAGAAAACAAGATTACAAAGCCTACGCTGAGGAGCTGGTTGCCAAGGGGCATGCTTTTTATTGTTTCCGCACGCCTGAAGAACTTGATGCTATCCGCGAAGAGCGCAAAGCTGCTGGGCTGAACCCAGGGATCAAAGGCAATCTGGAGCTTCCTCCTGGCGAAGTGGAGGCAAAGCTTGCTGCAGGCACACCTTACGTTATCAGAATGAAGGTGCCTGACGAAGGCGTGTGTATCGTTAAGGACATGCTGCGTGGAGAGATTGAAATTGACTGGGCGCAGGTTGATTGTCAGATACTGCTGAAGTCAGACGGCATGCCGACCTACCATCTGGCGAACGTCGTCGATGACCATTTGATGAAGATCACGCATGTCATCAGGGGCGAAGAATGGATCAACTCGGCGCCAAAGCATATTTTGCTTTATGACTACTTTGGTTGGGATATGCCAGAGCTATGTCATTTACCCCTGCTGCGTAATACTGACAAGAGTAAGCTTAGCAAGCGGAAAAATCCCACTAGCATAACCTACTATGAGCGGATGGGATTTTTACCCGAAGCCGTGGTTAACTATCTGGGGCGCATGGGTTGGTCAATGCCCGATGAGCGCGAGAAGTTTAGTCTCGATGAAATGATAGCTGCCTTCGATATTCAGCGTGTCTCTCTAGGTGGGCCTATTTTCGATGTCGAAAAATTGTCATGGTTGAACGGTTTGTGGATTAGAGAATCGCTCAGTGATGAAGCCTTTATCGAGCGCGTCAAAAATTGGTCGTTCAATGAGGCTAGTATTCGGCCGATGGTTGAGCACGTGAAGGGGCGTATTGAAAAATTCACCGATATCGCACCGCTTGCGGGTTTTATGTTTGCAGGCATGCTGGATCTAAAGGCGGCTGACTTTGCTCATAAAAAGCTCGATTCGGACCAGGTCAAGCGAGTGTTGCAGTTTTCACTCTGGAGGCTTGAGGCTCAGCGTGCGTGGTCGAAGGAGAATATCTTTGCTGACATAAAAAATCTGTCTAAGGCGATGGATATAAAGTTAGGCGACTTTATGCAGCCTATGTTTGTTGCCATTGCCGGGACTCCGAATTCGTGGTCTGTCATGGACTCAATGGCGATGTTAGGGCCGGATATGACACGCGCCAGATTACGCCATGCCCTGGCCTGCCTGGAAGGTTTTTCGAAGAAGGAAACCAAGCGAGTAGAGAAGGAATATCAAGCGCTTACCTTAAAAATCGAAAGCGAAATAAAAGCTTAAAATAACCTTGACTCACTAGGGGGACTTCAATAATATACGCCCCCGTTGACAAGCACACAGCAGTGTAAATCAAACGGGGCCATAGCTCAGCTGGGAGAGCGCAACGCTGGCAGCGTTGAGGTCGACGGTTCGATCCCGTCTGGCTCCACCAAATTTATTTGGTGCAGTGGTTGTAACGAAAAGTTTTAGTCCCCTTCGTCTAGAGGCCTAGGACACCGCCCTTTCACGGCGGTAACAGGGGTTCGACTCCCCTAGGGGACGCCAATTGAAAAAGCCGATTCAGTAATGAATCGGCTTTTTTTTTGCTATTCGACTTTCTCCACCCATACTTTTCTAGCTTCTAGCTTCTAGCTTCTAGCTTCTAGCTTCTAGCTTCTAGCTTCTAGCTTCTAGCTTCTAGCTTCTAG
>JBFJVR010000227.1:0-5133 GCA_041624095.1 Oleiphilaceae bacterium | reverse complement strand
CTATATATGATGAGGCAAATTACGAAAGGGGTGGCGCTCGCTGACGTTAAGGCCCTTGTTCCCGGGTATGCGTCTGAATTAGCCCGCCAACTGATGTATGTCATGCTGCAAGATCAATATATTGATACGGGCGACTGGGCGGTGTGCGAGCGAGTCTATTCGGAAGCCTTAGAGGCTTTTGGTCCTTTTGTATACAGGGTGCCAGATCGCATGCGCTTTAGTTGACTGCGCCGCGCATTGAAATGTAACCAGAACCCCAGAACCCGCTATAAAATATTAAAATTTTAATTTTATATATGACACTGAATGTATTGCATGATATCTATATTTTGTGACATGCTTCACTTTAACGCATTGCCTATTCATATAGGCGTCTTGATGTTGCGGGTCGGGCAAAAGGGATTTGTCCAGATAACAATAATTTGAAATCACCTCGTAGTCCGCGCTAGTGGGGCGAGGCGAAAACGAACTTGGAGTTCAATATGAAAAATAAAATTAGCCTGCTTATGGCGGCTGTTGTTATGGGTGGCGCATCGTTTTCGATGGCTCAAGATGCTGTGCCGGTTGCTATCACTGGAACTATAACCAATGCAGCAGCTGCGCTAACTTGCGCTGTGGGTGCTGGCGTGGAAGTAGCTTTCAATTTTGATGGTGAGGCAAGTGATTGGGCTGCTAATGGCGACCGCATAAAATTTGGACCACTGGCTACGTCCTCAATCAATATAGACTGCACCAATAAAGGCACGGCAACAGAAATTACGTTTGCGACGAATGACACAAGCGCTCCTGTCGGTGGTTGTGGCGAGCAAGCCTGTTCGTCATATCCTGTGGTATTTATGCCGAATGACGGCTCTCCGGCAACATGCCAAGATCGTGAAAACCTTTCTTGCATCGGTGACAGTTTGCAGGAAGGTTACATTACAGTGAATCTGACGGGCTGCACTGGCGGTACATGTGTAAATGGTACTTTTGGAAATGGCGCTAAGCTGACTGCTGCGGGTGGCGGTATGGCTACGGCAACGTTTTCTGGCACGCTGCAAGCTAACTTTCCTGATAGCAGTGCTGGCGGCGCCGGAGTTCCATCGCCAGTGACCTCAACTGCGCCCACTGGCGATGTTCAGACTTCTCCTCGATCGCCACAGCCTCAGCTGTATGTAATTTACGGAAGCTAATCATTAAGTCTTGATTGATAAGAAGGGCATTCTCGTGAATGCCTTTTCTTTTTTAGCTAGCCGTTGGAAGTTAATTTAGAATGAATAAAATAATATTCAGCTGTCTATGTCTTGTTTTCTTTTCTATGCCAGGCCTTGCTCAAGTTGGGGTTCCTGGGGGTGCGGTAAGTATTATGTTGCCCAGCACCCATGTCAGATTTCCAGTTAAAAATCATGGTGAGCGCGCAGTGATCGTAACGGTTGATCTTGCGCCGCGTTCAGATGTCTATACGAAATCTTCGGATGGTTTTGTTGTCTTGCACCCTAAAAATTTCAGAGTTGAGCCGGGCGCGGTTCAGCTGGTCAGTGCTGTTTGGCGCGGAAGTAGTCAGCGTTCCCACTATTACTATGTTCGGGTGAATGCTGTGTCGGAAACAGAGTTAACCCGGGATCGCGATAATAAAGTAAACACAAAAGCGATTACTGCAAAAGTTGGGCAGGCTTTCCCGCTAAATATTATAGCGCCGGAATCAAGCCCGAAAATGAAGCTTAGCGTACAGGAGGGGTCGGTCTTTCTTGATAATATAGGCACCCGCGGTGACTACGTTGATCAAGTTCGCCTTGCGGGCGGGCGTATTGCGAATATTGGTCGGTTTCTTGTGCCGGGAGAAAAAGCGCTATTAGCAGGTGTGTCGCCGAATGAGAGCGTTGTGTCAGTTAAGTTACGGCAAGCCGGTTGGGTTG
Organism: Oleiphilaceae bacterium; assembly: GCA_041624095.1. Lineage (GTDB taxonomy): Bacteria > Pseudomonadota > Gammaproteobacteria > Pseudomonadales > Oleiphilaceae > PZPK01. The sequence goes on along the minus strand of JBFJVR010000227.1, from coordinate 3,238 downwards.
AGGTTGGGCGTTAATCATGCTGTTCAGCCTCGTTCAAGTCCGAGTATTTATCGTAGTCGGGCTATTGTGTTTAACCAGGCTTGTTTTTGCAATGCCTGCTCTTTCAGGTGACGCGCTTCAGCATATAAGGGCCTACTTTGCGAGTTTTGATGGTGGCAGTAGGCGTGACATCCTCCTGGTTGAGGGTGAAAGTAGCCAGCTGTATTTCCCACTATCTGAATTGTATGGCTTGGTTGACAATGAAAGCGTCATGTCATTCAGCAAAAATGTTCATGGTTGCAATCCTTGTATACCACTTTCTAAGATTGCTATCGCGAACTTTGATGAGGCTCGAGGTTTAGCCTCGATAACAATACACCCAAGGTACGCACCGGCGCAGCGGATTGTGACAACTTTGGGTGACAGTGAAGTGCAGCCTCTGTCTTACGGCGCGGGTTTCGCCGCAAGCGCTAGCCTGTTGATGAGGCATGAGGAGCGGTCAGACGAAGAGCAATATGCCATTGATGCCGATATGGGTTTATCTTTGGGTGCTTTAGGTAGTCTGTACGGTTCGGTTATTCACTTTAAAGATGGTGAGACCATTCGGGGCGAGACGTTTTACGAGCACTATTTTGAGGGAGGGCTGGTAAACTTCCAGTTGGGAGATGTTACGACGCATTTTGATAGCTTCGGTAGCTCGGTACAGCTTGGCGGTATGCGCGTGCGTCGTGCCTTTGAGGTTGCTCCTGAATACAACTACAGGCCTTATTTTAAGTATCTTGCCGAGGCTCGCTTGCCGGGTACTCTGGAACTTTTTATTGATGGCCAAAGCATTAAGCGTGAGGAGTATGAGCAGGGCCGTTTGAGTATTGAAAACTCAATGGCGGGTCGTGGTGGTGAGTTGACTCTTGTGCTTACCGATTCGATTGGTAATCGGCGCGTGATTCGCGAATCACTTTTTGATACCAGTAATAATTTAGCGCCGGGCGTTGTGGATTTCGATATTAGCTACGGCGCCATTCGTGAAGACGAAAACGACTACAAGGGCGATTACGGATCTGCTTGGGCGAGCGTCGGTTTGACTAACCGTTGGACACAGAGCTTGGCTTACGAAGGTAATGATGAGTTTGAACAGGCCTCTACAGAGGTCATATTGGCTTTTGGTGGCCATCAGCTAAGCGTGCAGGGCGCATGGTCGAATCAGCAGCAGCTGGATTTAGAAGGCAATGCTGTGACCGCCCAGTATGCCTACGACTGGGGCAATATCGAAAATTGGGCGCGCTTTGGTGTGGAATATTTTGATGCAGAGCGCTTCGGCCGTTTTCGCAGTAGTTCCTTAACAGGCAGCGGCACAACCGTTTCGTTATCGGCAGGCATGGGTCGGTTCTATGGTGGTGTGTCGGCCTTTGAGATCGGCGACTTTACCGGCGGCTCAGTGAATTTCGGTTTTGGTGAGAAAAATTGGTTTGTTGAGGCCTCGGCAGAATATTTGGAAACTGATGATTATTTGGCGGTGCTGAGCATCGGCTACAGGCCTGCCGGGCGTCACAAGCCTCGCGTTCGTGTAGCCCATGGTTGGGAGCGCGATAATCCGTCGGTGGGTGCAGATATTTCGGGCTCGGTACCGGTGGGGTATGACACACTAGGCTATCAGCTAGCAGCAACTCAAGATTATGACCGCACCGATACCGTTGATTCGCGTGCGGGATTGTCCTATCGGGGTGAGCAGGTTGACGTGGTAGCCAACTATAGCGATGTGAATAGCTTGGCGCGTACCAGTGGCCGTATTACCACGGGTTTTGTGATCAGTGCTCATGACGCTTTTCTGACCTCTCGCGCTGTTGAGCAGGCCTATGCAACAGTGCTGACTAATCAGCGTGGTGTGCGCGTAAAAGGTGGTGGCTACGAACGTGATACTGATAGAGATGGCGAGGCAAGTTTGCCGATGCCAGCGTTCTACGAAAGCCAAATTTCCATAGATCGTAAATCCCTAGATCGCAGTGATGTGCTAACGCGGCGTAACGCGTCGGCACGTGTGGCGAAGGGCAATTACGCGGCAGTAGATATGCCGGTAACTCAGTCGCCTATGATCATTCATATTTTGAACAACGGCGTTAACGACATTTTTATCAATGGTCAGCCCTTTATACACAACGATTTTGGTGCCTATATAACGAAATATCGCCCAGATGAAGTGAATACCTTGGAAGTTGGCGGTGAAAAATACGAAATCCTGCTGCCGCTAGTAACGGATGAATTGCCAATCTATGAATTTGACCGAGAAAGCGGTAGTTTGTCTCGTATAAGTGAACTCTTCAGGGAGCATAGATGATGGCCGGGCTTAGATATTGCCTATTGCTTTCCCTGTTAGCTTTGTTGCCAGTCTCTGCCTACGCCAGTGCCTTGCTGGACCGCTTAATGCCCTACCGCGATTATTTCAGCGAGTCGGTTGATAGCGAATGTGATTCGCGCCTTTCTGCGGTATCAATCAATTCGCCGGACAATCAATCAAAAGCTGTGTGTAGCCTGCGGCCCGAAACGCGCGCTGCGCTGGACGGTTTATTGAATGGGAAGCCGGGCGAGGAAGTTGATCTCGATAATGTTGCTTCGGCTATCCGGGATTTACTCGCCAATGACGTGCCTCTTAATGAGGTAGTTGATGCGCTGCCGCCCTTTGTTCGCCGCATGATGCCTGAACTTATCCGACCTTCGCATTGCCAGTTTGAATATAATGGCGAAGTGTTGATTCACTTTGATAATGAGGCCTCTGGTAAGACTGCAGTGCCCTACGACGAGCATTTGCAGCTTAGCGTGCAGTGCGATTCTGTGCGCAGATTTCGAGTTGTTCTGCTTGGTTTGGGTGAGAGTCGGCTGGCAGGGCAGAGCGGTCAAATGTACCCGCGCTCTAGTGTGAACGTGGAGCTGCGAGAGGGCTTGGACGTATTTCCTGCCACGGTTTCGCTCTTGAACGACGGAATGTTGCTCTCAGATCGCATTTTCCACAATCAGGGTTCCTTGCAGGCGGTGAGTGTGCTCGCACGATTGCATGCGCGCGGCAGCATGACAAAAGCCCCTGAAGGCTCCGGCGTAATAACCGGCTTGTCGGCGGGTAATCGTCTGGTTATCTACGAAATCGATTAAGTCTTTGTTTTCTAAGCCATACCCCTGATTAAACTGTCCTTTAATTAGCCTGTCAGGCGCTTGGAGTGGTTTGGCGGGACTGTTGTCGCTATAATGCCGCCCCAGAATTCCCTCAGGT
>JBFJVR010000226.1:0-5143 GCA_041624095.1 Oleiphilaceae bacterium | reverse complement strand
GAATTCAACAAGTTGCAGAAAAAACTCCGCAGCGGCGTGGGTCGTGCAATTGCCGACTACAACATGATTGAGGCGGGTGACCGGGTCATGGTGTGTTTGTCGGGCGGCAAGGATAGCTATACCATGCTGAGCATCCTGATGAGTTTGCAAAAGAGTGCGCCGATCAATTTTGAGTTAATCGCCGTCAATCTCGACCAAAAGCAACCGGGTTTTCCTGCCCATATCTTGCCTGAATATCTAGAAAGTCTGGGTATTGAATACTACATTGTCGATCGTGACACCTATTCAATAGTTAAATCAAAGATTCCTGAAGGTAAAACAACCTGTGGCCTGTGTTCCCGTTTGCGGCGTGGCACGCTGTATTCCTTTGCCGAGGATATCAACGCAACGAAAATCGCCTTGGGGCATCACAAAGATGACATTGTAGAAACCATGTTTCTGAATATGTTTCACGGCTCCAGATTATCGGCTATGCCGCCCAAGCTGTTGTCTGACGACAAGCGAAATATCGTAATTCGTCCCTTGTCTTATTGTCGCGAGAAAGATATCGAGCGCTTTGCGAAAATGATGGAATACCCGATTATTCCCTGCAATCTGTGCGGTTCTCAAGAAAACCTGCAGCGTCAGACGATAAAGCAGATGTTACAACAATGGGAAAAAGAACAACCCGCCAGAATAGAGTCGATATTCTCTGCCCTGCAAAGCGTTGCGCCTTCGCAGTTGGCCGATCGCACGCTATTCGACTTCGAAAATCTGCAATTGGATCGCAGTGGTGAACGCAAGGCCTATGAGTTTGAGTTGGATCAGACGATCTCCTCATCGCGTGCTAAGCCGGACGACGAGGTGGTGCAGATTTTGGATATCCTGCCGCGCTGAACGCTACACCATCCAGCGATGGACAGCAGGTAAGGACCATAGCCCGAAGATGACCAGAGCTACCCCGGTGCCACGCCGTAACCAAGGCTGTTTGATCAGTTGGCTAAACTGCCGTGCAAAGTACCCGGTGGCAAGCATCGAGGGGAGCGTCCCCAAGCCGAAACAGAGCATAATGAGGGCGGATTCTAAGATGCTGGCCTGCAGGCTTGCCCAAATCAGCGCCGAATAAACCAGACCACAGGGAAGCCAGCCCCATACTGCTCCCAATAATAGAGCGTCCCGAGCCCGCTTTACCGGCAGTAGGTTCTTGGCCAGTGGTTGGATATAGCGCCACAAGTAGCTGCCGAGTTTTTCGCTATAGGCGAGTCCGTTAAACCACCCGCCCAGATACAGCCCGAGCAAAATCAGCATGAGTGCAGCCAGGTAGCGCAGCAGGCTGAGTGTTGCTAAAGATTGGCTTAACCAAAAGCCTACAGAACCCACGACAAACCCGGCTAGGCAATAGCTGAGTATACGCCCCGCGTTATAGAGTGTCAGTAGTAAAAAGGGGGGGAGAGCTTGCGAGCCACCAGCAATTAGGTTAGCCGGGCGCTGGCTGTGAAGGCCCATCGCGCCTGCGAGGCCGCCGCACATACCCAGGCAGTGAGCCGAACCCAAAAAGCCAAGCAAAAAGGCCGATAACAAGGTTGCCGGTTCGGTGAAGGTCATGGCTTGGCTTGAGAACTAGTCAATTTTATTGAGGTCTTCCTGGATCTTCTTTACTGGCTTATCGTCAGGACCCGGAATCATATCTTCGTCGTCATCATAGAGAATGCTGTGGGCTGGGCCTTCAAGGTCGTCATATTGTCCGCTTTTCACTGCCCAGCCGAATACCGCAATGGCAATAGCAATTAGAATTACCGATACGGGGATCAGTATGTAGAGTATTTCCATGCTTTTTACCTAGCCTCGTAAGCGCAAAGAATTGAAAACAACCATCAATGAACTCAGAGACATGCCCAATGCAGCAAAGTACGGCGGTACCCAGCCCATGGCGGCCAAAGGCAGCATGAGTAGATTATAGGTGATTGCCCAGGACATGTTCTGCAGGATGATTCTACGCGCCCTGCGAGCCGTTTTGAAGGCGGCAGACAAACTTTCGAGATGAGAGTGTAATAGAATCGCGTCGGCATTCATCTTGGTAATGTCCGCGGCTTCGCCCATCGCAATTGATACGCGTGCGCCAGAGAGTACCGGGAGGTCATTGATGCCGTCACCAATCATTGCGACTTGCTTACCCTGAGCTTGTAAGGCCTTAACATAGCTCAGTTTCTGCTCTGGGCTTTGGGCAAAGGCAAGGTGACTGATGCCCAGTTGCATGCCCGTGTGGCGCACCGAAAACTCGTGATCGCCACTAAGAATGTGTACTTGTTTACCTTCCCGCTGCAACTGCTGAACACATGCTCGCGCCTCCTCTCTAATAGAGTCGCTCAAGAGGAATTGTGCCAGTAGACGTTTGCCATCGCTGAGATAGATCCTCAGCCCAGGGTGGGGTGTTGTAAGGTTTTTTCCTGCTTCAGCCGGGAGCACGAAGTCGTGTGTGCCGAGGTAATAGGTATGGCCCCCAGCGTTACCGCTTAAGCCCTTGCCCAATGCGGTTTTGACCTGAGTTGCAGGGAACTCATAATAAGCCTCAAAGGCCTTAGCAATAGGGTGAGTCGAATGTGCTTCAAGTGCGGCAGCGACCTTGAGCGCATGCCGTTGGTCGAAACCTTCAAAAACGTCTATATGGTGCAGGCATAACTCCCCGCGAGTCAGTGTGCCGGTTTTGTCGAAGATCACATCGGTGGTGCTGTTCAGGGCGTCAAGCGTATGGCCCTTGGTGACTAAAAAGCCTTTTTTACGTAATTGGGTATTGGCGGAGGTCAGGGCCGCGGGTGTAGCGAGTGATAATGCACAGGGGCAGGTGACTACCAATACCGACAGCACCACCGCGAAGGCCGAGGCCGGCTCATGAAAATACCAGTAAAGCCCCGTGCCCATGGTGGCCAGCAACACGAAAGCAACAAAATAGTGGGCATATTGGTCAGCAAGTCGTTGGGTTTGAGGCTTTTCGCTTTGGGCTCTATCCAGTAGCCGAATAATAGCTGCAACACGGCTTTGCTTTGGTGTTGCGGTTGCTTTCATTATCACCGTGTTTTCGATATAGGCGGTGCCACCGGTAACCGGGCTACCTTTGGTTTTTGCTAGGGGAACAAATTCGCCAGTAAGCGCCGATTCATCAAAGCGGCTTTCACCTTCGAAGATTACGCCGTCTGCCGGAGCCAGCTGGCCTTGTTTAACGACGAGTAGATCTCCAACCTGTAGTTTATGTGCGGGAATGCTTTGCTCCGAATGGCCTTGCCTGACAATGGCGGTAGCGGGCAGTAACTGGTGCATCTCGGTATCGCTGTTCATATGCCTGAGCCGCGTTTGCATTTCGATAAAGCGACCCAGCAAGAGGAAAAAGGTAAACATCGAAACCGAGTCGAAATACACATCTGCTTCTAGCGAAGGTTCGCTAAAGATAGTGATATACGCGCTCGCGACAAAGGCAACCAATATGGCCAGCGATACCGGCAGGTCCATTGTCAGGTGCCGGGTTCGCAAATCTCTAAGTGCCGCGCGAAAGAAGGGTTGGGCAGAGAACAGCACTACTGGCAAACACATCAACATGCTGACCCAGCGAAACAACTCAATGAAGCCGGTATCAATGCCGCTATAAATACCAAGGTAAAGCGGCACTGAAAACATCATGTTTTGCATAGTGGCGATGCCGGCGACGGCCACTCGGAACAGGGATTGTCGGCGTTCTTTCTGCGCCTGCTGGCGCGCTTGATCCTCGTGGTAGGGGTGACCCTGAAAGCCCAGGCGGCGAACCACCAAGAGAATCTTACTAAGTTTACACTTGCTCTGTTGCCACCTTAAATGTGCTTTGTGGGAGCTATGATTAAGCGAAAAGGCCTCGACGCCGTCCAATTTCCTTAACTCTCTTTCGATCAGCCATATGCACGCTGCGCAGGTGATACCGCTGATGCTTAAGTAGGCTTCCGAGCATGCGCCGTCAAATTCAACAAAGTCTGCCTGGAGTTCCGGGTCGTCGTAAAGTGCCATTTCATCGACTTGCGAGCGAGAAAACTCATCTGGCCGGCGAGACAGGCTGGTGCGGTGCTGGTAAAAGTTTTCGAGCCCACCCGAGACGATGACCTCGGCGACGGCCATGCAGCCATAGCAACAGAATGGCTCTGGCTTGCCCTTGATATCAATAGTTGCCGTAAAACCTGTTGGTATGGCTTCGCCGCAGTGGAAACAATTTTGGGTCATAAGGGTCAGAGAGCGTTCAACTGGCGCTCAACAAGTGGCAGGGAAACTTCTTCGCGAATGCGCCATGACTCGTCGTTAGCGTACAGGTCCAAATACCAGCGGCCGCTTAGTTGCGGGGGCAGGTTACCCATATACCCTTGGTCAGTGGGCAGTAGCTGGATGATAATGTCCTGCTCACCGACGGTCGGGTGGACCAGCTTTAACTTGAGGAAGGGTGCATCTGGCGCGCCGCCATCGAAACGGAGTAGCACGAGACCCTGCGCATCAACCGATACGAAGGGGCGCAGATTCAGCTCATCAGCGAGTTGATCTTGCTCCAGCTTCTGGTTAATTGCCAGTCCGTCCTTATAGTAGTTGTCATTGACGAGGGTGTCTTTACCCTTGACGGCGACAAATACCATGATGCTGCTAAGAATGACGGAAGCGATTGGAATGCTCAGTACGAACCAGAGCCACTTCTGACGGTACCAAGGAAGAGTCGGTGTTTCATTTCTCATGTTTTATCAGGTCACTGTTGAGGTTTATTGGCCCGCCGCCGCGTGCATGAATCATTCGGGGCTGCCGAGGAAGCGGCTTTCACTGGTCGCGTATAAGCTGACATCATCTACTGCCTGCACGGCAAACTCAATGCTGTAATGGGACTTTTCCATATTGGCCGGGCTGACTTCGATGCTGGTAGGTTGACTAAATACTTCGCCTGGTGCGACGGTAAAGCGGGTAGGCGTGGTAATAACTAAGCCCTCTAAGCCTGTGACACCTAGTGAAAAAACGTGCTCTTCTGCCGACATATTCATCACCTTCACCGTATAGGAGTTTTCTATCCGGCCCATTCCGGTAAGCTGGTAAAGTGCTCCGCGGTCTTTAATTACGTCGAGCGCGACCGGTACGCGGGTGATGATCGAATAGCAGAAGCCTGCGATCATGG
>JBFJVR010000225.1:0-5146 GCA_041624095.1 Oleiphilaceae bacterium | reverse complement strand
ACACTTCGTCGCACACTGGAATAATCTGGATACGCAGACGCTATGGCAAAATCGTTACAAGAGCAGTTACTCGGCGCAGGCTTAGTCGACAAAAAGAAAGCTAAAAGTCTCAAGCAAGAGCAGCGTAAGCAAAAGAAGCAGCAACCCAAAGGGCAGCTTCAGCAGGACGAACAGAAGCAGCGGCTAGAGAAAGATCGCTTAGCCAAGATTGAACATGACCGAATGCTTAATCAGCAGCGTCTGGATAAGCTTCGAGAAAAAGAGATTATCGCCCAGATAAAACAGCTAGTGTCGCAGCACCGCATCGATCGAAAAGACGGTGATATCGGATTCCAGTTTGTTGATGCTACCAAGATTCAAAAGATCTATGTTACTCAAGTAATGCAAGAACAACTGTCTCGAGGTCAAATTCAAATTATAAAGCAAGGGGAAAGCTACGAACTCGTGCCGAGCGTGATTGCCCAGAAGGTTGCACAATGGGATGCGAGTTACCTTATTGCAGTCAAGCAGGATGAGACGCAGCAAGTCGATGAGGACGACCCTTATGCTGATTATAAAATCCCTGACGATTTGATGTGGTAAGGCTAAGCTAGTGCAGATGCCAGCTTGAGGATGCTCATCTGACCTCCTCGAGCTCTACAATGCCTTTTCCTTTCGATTTAGCCCTGTAACACGCCTGGTCTGCAGCCCTGAGCATCGTGTCGTAGGGGGCGTCTGAGTTGCGGGTATAGCTGATACCGATGCTGGCGCCAAGTTTCACATTCTCGATGGGGCGAGTTTCTTCAAAACCTTTTAGCCGGTTCATGATATTACGGGCGACGGTTTCCACATCGTGCAGGTGCTCGGAGCGGATCAATACCATGAATTCGTCGCCTCCAAATCGGGCAGCGATATCTGAGCGTCTAACTGAGGCGCGAATAATTTCGCCTATCTCAACCAAGGCATCGTCGCCTGCTTGGTGGCCGTAGGTATCATTTAATGTTTTGAAGTTATCCAGGTCGATAAACATCATTGCAGTAATTAATTTTTCCTTACTGTAATTGGCAGTCTCATGCAGATATAGGTTCTGAAATTCATCCCGATTTAACAAGCCTACCAGCCCGTCATGTGTGGCGCGGTAGTGTAGCGAATAACTCATATCGATGTTTTCCATAAATATCTTTTTGGTTTGTTCTGCTGATCGGAGCATGATAGCGATCAATAGCATCAACATTATTGCCAGCGTGATATGGGCTTCGGTCATCTCGCATAGGGTACGCACTTGCAGCGGTATGATGCAGGCGTAAAGAAACAAGCGGAACGTCGTCATGTCCATGCCATGAGTTCCCACCGCAGCCGCGCCCATTCCGGCAACCAATAGAATGATCATCATTTGATACAAAGGGTTTTCTGGGCTAAAAAAGAATATGGCCAGCAGGCCATAGATGCAGCCGGAAGCAAATGTGAGTATGCGGTGCTGCCACAGCCACGAGCTTGTGGGGTACTGCTCGGGTTTAGTTGTGTAGTTGCGTAAAACCCACCAGCGATAGGCATTCAGGCCTTGAGCAACCAGAAACCATGTAAGCAGTTCTTTGTTTGGGTAGATATTTGACAGAACGAAAGCAACAATAGCAATGTTTGTAACACTGCCGAAAATGGCCCCTTTGGCATTTCCGTATAATAGTGCGACGACTTGTTCCTGACGCCACTGTTGTTTACTAGTGCCTAGTTCTGGGGATTTCAAAGAAGTCATCCTTTATTTTCTTGTTCGCGCAGCCATGGAGCAATTAAGATTTTGATTCCAATGTGTTTATTACGTCCTCAGCCCATTTTTGAGCTTCCAAGTAGTACGACAGAATAGATTTGTCCTCAGTGACCGCGGTGATATTTGATTGCGCCACTGCATGTTCAATATTTTCGATTGTAGAAATTGTCTGGCCGAGCGCGCCAGATTTGTTCAACACAGCAGCTTGTATGATTGCGCCTAATTGCATTTCGTGAAGAAAAACTTCGGGTTTGATTTCTAAAAGTACATCAACACCGGATAGCAAACCCGCCAAAAATGCCGTTGCAGCCAGATCCGAATCGTCATAGACGTGTTCGACATAAAGTTCACAGCATTTAGCGCGTACCAGAATGATTCTGCACGACTCCATGTGACACGCAGCCTCAGATACAAAAGCAATCATCATCGCCCACTTTTTCAGCACGTCGATACCTAAAAATGTAATGGCTTCTTTTAGATCATTAATTTCACGTGGCAGGGTAAACAGCGAGCTGTTAATGAGCTTCAGCAGTTGCATTGCCAGCTTGGGGTCCTGGCTGACCAGCTCAGCCAACTCTTTGATATTTACATTGTGCTGACTAGCACGGCGAATAATCTGTACCGTCATGGCAGAGGATGGGCGTATGGTATTGCCTAGCAGTTCTTTTGGTCGTGCCAGAAAATACCCCTGAAATAGGTCAAAGCCGGCCTCCATACACTTTTGCAGCGTCGCTTGGTCCTCAATACGTTCAGCAACCCAGAGAACTCCCTTCTTTAATTGTTTAGTGGCTCTTTGCTTAACAACATGAGGCAGGCTGAACTCCATGATGTCGATTTTGATATAACTAATCAATGGGAGTAGTGGGTCCCAGCGAGGGTTGAAATCATAGTCATCTAATGCAAAACGGTAGCCGTTGCGGTGCCACGAATGTACCGATTTTGTTAGCTCGGGCGTTACTTTGATACGTTCCAGTAATTCTATGACGACAACGTTCTTATCGATGGGCAGAAAAGCTTCCGATAATAAGAAGCCTTCCGAGACATTGATGAACAGAGGATGCTGATGCTTATCAACTTCATTGGTCACGCTGGTACAGTAATTAACCAGTACCTGACTGGTGGCCTGTTCCTCGCCGACTTCTTCAGCATTTAGCTGCAAAGGGCTTCGGAACAGCAGTTCAAAACCGTAAAGTGCAAGGTCATGCTGATAGATAGGTTGCTTGGCCAGCAATACGTGTTGTTCGCGGTTTTGCAAAACCATGCCTCCTCGATGGGTAATTTAGTTAATTATAGGAGCTAGTCAGAAAACCGCGTTGTTAGTTTACTTTAATTTAAAATCCCTACATCTATACTTTCCTAACCGTGTGCGTATTTACTAAACACCACGCCTTTGCTATGACAAAATTCGTGAAAATCCATGGGGCTTATTTACCCTGAGAGGCTACATTGAGTGAGCTAAAAAGTAACTCCGTCCTGGAAAGGTTGTCATTTAAGATGGGAATCGGTCTGGGCTGCTTTATCATTTTGGTGATGGTCGCCAATTATTATGTTGCAGACAGCCGTGGTCGCGAAGTGATGCAGCGTCAAGCGACCAAGCTAAATCATGAAGTGGGGCACGTGATATCGTTAAAGCTGCGAGAGCGATTGGCGGCCACGGAATCACTGGCTACCGCATTGGCGAATTTGAGTAGTGTGTTGCATAAGAATGATGAGTATTTCATGCGCATTATTCCTCATCTTATGAACCAGGCAGGTATGGAACAGCTGATTGCAGGTGGGGGTATTTGGCCTGAGCCCAGAACGTTTGACCCCGACGCTGAGCGGCACTCTTTTTTCTGGGCCCGTGATTCTGCAGGGCAGCTAAAGTTCTATGACGATTACAACGACCCATTCGGAAAGGGCTATCATCACGAAGAGTGGTATGTCCCAGCTAGATATTTGAGCCAAGGTGAGGTTTATTGGTCCAAGTCATATATGGACCCTTATACGCTCGAACCGATGGTGACCTGTACTGTACCGATATGGGAGAGTGGTGTGTTTGCCGGTGTCGCAACGGTAGACTTGCGCTTAAAAGGGCTGTCGGAGTTTATGTCAGCTCAGGCGCAAGTTATCGGCGGCTATGCCTTTGCGGTTGACAGGAATAACCGCCTATTGTCTTTCCCGAAAATAGAAAAGGGGGAGCGCATCGCGGGAGCGTTTTTTGGCGCGACGCGCAGTGAATTTCCCACTATCTACGAAGTCGCGGCGATTTATTCCGACTATCATAGTGTGGCGAATTTGCTTAGCGGCATGAATACGGCGAGCATACAGAAAATTTACGAGTCCGATAAGAAACACTTTCGTCGTTTGAGTCTGGCTATTTCGGGTGACTCGTATCAAGTATCAGAAAGTGAGGCGAATAATATAGTCGCAAGCTTGTTGGGGAGTGCTCAGCACCTCGCGAAACCTGTTGAGTTAAGGCTGCAAAATGACCCGGTTCTGGGCGAGGCGAGCGTTGTAAATCTGTTTGTTATGACCGGAACAAACTGGAAAGTACTGGTGGCCATGCCAGAGCGTTATGCGGCAATTGCCTTAAACCAAATGACCGGTAGCATGCTCAGTAGCGTGTTCGTACTGATCTCGGCAGCGTCTGTCCTGTTTGTGCTATTTTTCAATCGTGCATTTTTACATCCCATCAGCTCGCTTACCTCACAGGTTCGACGCTTGGTTAGCGAAGAAGACTATCAGACAAAACTTAAGGCCGACCGTTGGGGGGAACTATCACAGCTGGCCAGTTGGTTTAATATCAGAAGCGCTCAACTGGCTGACACACTGAATGATTTGCAAGCTAAAAACAGGGACCTTGAAGTCGCAAGGAAGGATGCCGAAGCTGCCAACCGTGCGAAAAATATCTTTCTGGCGTCGATGAGTCACGAAATAAGGACGCCAATGAACGCGATAATCGGTATTAGCGAAGTGATGGCGCGTACGCGTCTGGATCACGAACAGAGCAGCTTTCTTAACACCATCAGTGCTTCAGCTCAGTCCCTTCTCTCACTGATTAATGACATCATGGACTTCTCTAAAATCGAAGCAAACCAACTGGATTTAGAGGAAATACCCTTCGATATTAGAGCAACCACAGACGCCTGTGCTGATGTAATTGAGTTTCAGACTGCCGAGAAGAATCTCGAGTTTGTTTACTATGTCGACCCGCGTATTGACGAGCGTTTGATAGGGGATCCTGGCCGCTTCCGACAAGTTCTGCTTAATCTGCTCAGTAATGCGGTCAAGTTTACTTCGCACGGGCGAGAGGAGTTTCGTGTCGAGCAGGAAAAGCTCGCAGGCGGAAAAACCCACCTTTCTATCGTGGTACGTGATACAGGCATCGGTATGTCGCTGGAGGCACAGGGAAAAATTTTT
>JBFJVR010000224.1:0-5152 GCA_041624095.1 Oleiphilaceae bacterium | reverse complement strand
GAGCCTCGGGCACCGGGAGTTCACTTATAGCGAACATGGTGACAGGCAAGTGGCTGCTCTAGTGCATTATATAAAAGCGAACCCGCAGCTGGATGGCGGGCAGGCGATAAAAGTGATCGACCTGCTTGTCCCCAGTGAAAGCCAAGTGTTGGGTGAAGAGATAGATGCTGAAATTGGAACGCTAGACTATGTGCGCTACTTTGCAGAGCTGGATGACAAACTCACTTCGCTAACACAATAGAGTTTACTAGCTTAAGTCGCTATAATTGCCGCTTTTAACGCTAGCTAAAAGGCCGCCATAAGCGATGTCTTATTTTTCCAGATTAGCAGTCTTTCTTTTGCTCTTGTTAGCTTGCAGTGCCTGTGGCCAGAAAGGGGATCTTTACCTCCCTGTTGAGCATGAGCCAGAAACTGTTGATGCTGACGAAGCCAGCTAGCAAAATATTAGTCCGAGGCCAGACCGGCTTCGCGTAATCTCCAGAAAGTGTAGTGTTTCCATGGATCATTTTTCGTACCAAGCTGGCGAACTTTATGCCGAAGATGTAGCAATAAAAGAGATTGTTGAACAATACTCTACACCTTGTTACATCTATTCCAAAGCAACGTTCACGCGTCATTATCTGGCCTATAAGAACGCATTTGCGGATTACCCCAACCTGATATGTTATGCGGTTAAAGCAAACTCAAACCTGGGAGTGCTGAGTGTACTGGCGCGTCTTGGGGCCGGTTTTGATATTGTGTCGGTAGGTGAGTTGGAGCGCGTGCTTAAGGCTGGCGGCGACCCGGCAAAGGTAGTGTTTTCTGGAGTAGGAAAACAAGCCCACGAAATGCAACGCGCATTGCAGGTAGGTGTACACTGCTTCAATATCGAGTCGGAGGCAGAACTGCATCGCCTCAATGAAGTCGCGCTGGAAATGGGTGTGGTTGCACCGGTTTCTCTGAGAGTTAATCCTGACGTGGATGCGGGGACCCACCCCTATATTTCTACAGGTTTAAAAGACAATAAATTCGGTGTACCGATCTCTTCGGCGAAGACTATCTACCTGAGGGCCAAAGAACTGCCCGGTATTAGCATTTTAGGCGTAGATTGTCATATTGGCTCGCAGCTAACCGAAACCGGGCCGTTTCTTGACGCACTTGATCGTGTGCTATTGCTGGTTGATGACTTGGCCAGTTTAGGTATTGAGTTAGAACATATCGACCTCGGCGGCGGGCTGGGTGTCCGCTATGACAACGAAAACCCACCCGAGCCCGCAGAGTATGTTGCTGCGATTTTGGGTAAATTAGCGGCGCGTCGTTTGAAAGTTGTACTTGAGCCTGGCCGGTCGATCGCGGCAAATGCCGGTATCTTGATTACCCGTGTTGAGTTTCTCAAGCGTCAGGAAGACAAAAACTTTGCCATCGTTGATGCTGCAATGAACGACCTGTTGCGCCCAGCTCTTTATAGTGCCTGGCAGAATATTGTACCTGTGCAGCCTCGTGATGATTGCGCCACGGAAACCTACGATATTGTGGGGCCGGTATGTGAAACCGGTGACTTCCTGGGTAAGGATCGTGAGCTAAAAATAGCTCCCGGTGACTTGCTGGCCGTTCGATCAGCCGGAGCATACGGTTTTGCAATGAGCTCAAATTATAATTCGCGTAACCGCCCAGCTGAATTGATGGTCGATGGCGGCAGTGTGCATGTTGTACGTCAACGAGAAACCATAGCCGATCAGATTGCGCTAGAAAATCTGATGCCCGAAGCGGAGGTCGAAGCCTCTTGAATCTGCCAACCATAAGGCGGTTAAAATTGGCTGGGAAAAATAATGGTCGTTAATTTCACTAAAATGCATGGTTTGGGTAATGATTTCATGGTGGTTGATATGATCAGTCAGCATGCTCATTTTCGACCAGAGCAAATAAGGCGATTGGCAGATCGCAATCTCGGTGTAGGCTTTGACCAAATGTTGCTGGTAGAACCGCCGGGCAAGCCCGATGTTGACTTCCGCTATCGTATTTTTAACGCCGATGGTTCGGAAGTTGAGCAGTGTGGCAATGGCGCACGTTGTTTCGCGGTTTTCGTCAAAGAACGTAAGCTGACGAATAAGTCGGTTATACGAGTAGAAACCAGTGGCGGTGATATAGAACTCAATATCAAAGATGATGGACGAGTCCTGGTAGACATGGGACACCCCATTTTCGAACCGGCTAAAATTCCCTTTGTGGCGGATACGGCAAACAAGGTTTATGCTGTAGACGTAGAGGATGAACAGATCCAGTTGTCGGCCCTGTCGATGGGCAACCCTCACGCCGTTATTGTCGTAGAAGACGTAAAAAGCGCTCCCGTAGAGCGGCTTGGGGCGCTAATTGAGTCGCACGAGCGATTTCCGGAGCGGGTAAACGTTGGCTTTATGGAGGTCGTGCACAAACGCTTTATTCGTTTGCGTGTCTATGAGCGTGGCGTCGGAGAAACATTGGCCTGCGGCACGGGAGCATGTGCTGCGGTGGTGGCGGGGATCAGGCGAGGCTTGCTAGAGTCGCCGGTAGAAGTCAAACTGCTTGGCGGTAATCTGAATATCGATTGGCGGGGAGAAGGGCACGCCGTCATGATGGAAGGCCCTGCAGTCAGGGTGTTTGACGGGAAAATAAGAATATAACGAGCGTAACATCAAGACCCATTTTTGGCGCGCACCTTGCGTCAGCACAGCATAACAATATGGCATAAACATGACAGAACAAGCATTAAAGGCAGAGGCTACTGCCATTACCGAAGAACAGGTGATCGACTACCTCCGGTCGAATACGACGTTTTTTGTGGATCATGACTATCTACTCAATGAGTTGACGGTTCCCCACCAAAGTGGAGCCGCGATTTCGTTGGGGGAACGGCAGGTACAGGTGTTCCGTGAGCGGCGAGATGATTTACAGCATAAGCTTGATGAACTCATCAGTGTGGCACGGGAAAACGATGAGCACTTCGAAAAAAGCAAACGATTGCTTTTAAATCTGCTCGAAATTAAAAGCCTCGACGAAGTGCAATACGTTGTACAAGAGGCGTTTAAGAACGACGCCAAAATTGACTTCAGCAATGTGGTGGTTTTTGGTGAAAGTACTGATTACCCGGTCTCCGACGTACAGTTGCTCGATTACGACAGCGCGCGTTCAGAACTGGGTAGTCTGATGGACAGCACCAAAGCAATTTGTGGGCGTTTTAACGCCAGACAGTTAGCGAGCCTGTTTCCCGAAAATCACGCAGAAGTGGGCTCTGCCGCGATCATTCCGCTTCGCAATGGCGAAGCACTGGGGATGTTTTGCTTGGCCAGCCGCGACAGCGCGCACTTTGATAGCTCAATGGGCTCATTGTTTTTGTCCTACATAAGTGATTTCATTAGTCGAATTCTGCCAGATTTATTGCAAAAAACACGTAGCCAAAAGGTTGGTGGAAGTATCCCGTCTTTGTTGGACTAGGTTGGCTGAACGCGCTTTCTACTAAAGCCTTACGATAGCTCGAGCAGGTGCTTATGGATCAGGAGGTAGAAGTTTTTCTGGAGCACCTTCAGGTAGTCAGAAGGCTTTCGCAACATACCTATACCAATTATCGGCGTGACCTCGAGCGGGCTTTGCGCTGGTGTCAAACACAGGGCTTTACGCAGTGGGCTGCCCTACAGCATCATGATATGCGTGATTATGTTGGCCACTTGCGACATCAGAAGCTATCTGCACTCAGTATTCAACGCGCGCTTTCTGCCCTCCGTACCTTCTTTCACTTCTTGGTGAAGTCTGGCGAAATGGAGCACAATCCCTGCCTCGATATTCCAAGCCCAAAAGCAGATAAGAAACTGCCAAAAGTACTGAATGTAGATCAGGTGTCGCATCTTTTAAGAAGTGACACTGGTGATTGGCACCTGATACGCGATTATGCCATGTTTGAGCTATTCTATTCTTCCGGTTTAAGGCTGTCGGAACTGGTACAGCTCGACTGTAAGGACCTGAAGCTCGGTCAGGCTATGGTGAGGGTGACCGGCAAAGGCAATAAACAGCGCGATCTACCCGTAGGTTCGAAAGCGATTGCCGCGATAAACGAATGGCTGGCTTTTCGCGCAGACTGTCTAGTGGGGCGCTCAGCTGCCGATGAAGACGCACTCTTTTTGAGTCAGCAGGGCAAGCGTATCAGCGCGCGAAGTGTTCAGGTACGGCTAAAAAAAATGGCGCTAGAGAAAGGCCTGCCCGACCCCTTGTCTCCACATACTCTCCGGCATTCCTTTGCCAGCCATATGCTGGAGTCGAGTCAGGATCTGCGCGCAGTTCAGGAATTGCTCGGCCATGCCGATATTTCCACCACACAAGTCTATACTCACTTAGACTTCAAACATTTGGCTGAGGTGTACGACGCTGCGCACCCCAGAGCGCGCAAGCAGAAGTAACGACAGGAGGCGCCATGAGCAAGGCCCCGGATTTAAAACAGGAGCTCGAACGCTGGAAAGACAAGTATTTTGAGCAAGGGGAAACTTTTCAGCACGAAAAACAGGTGGCTACGGACTACGCAGAGGTATTGCAACGCCTGTTGGTTCGAGTGAGTCTCGCTGCCGAAAATGTCAGTGATGAGCTGGATCGCGAGCTTAGTAGTTTACGCAATGCCATTCGCGCAGCGACGCCAGAAAATAATGATCTCGCGAAACGCCTGAAACGGATTGACGACCTGATTCTTGTAAGTGATGAAAACAAGCAAGAAAATGCAAGTAAGGTGATCGCTGCCATGGACAAGCTGGTAGAACAGCTCTTGTCGCTGGACTTGCCCCGAGTACAGCGTAAAGCGCTCAAGAAAATGAGTAAATCTCTGCATGGTCGAGCTGGAAGTTTGCAGGAATACCCCGGAATTCTGTCCGAGTACGCGGTGTTGCAAGCCGAAGCCTTGCAACAAATCGTCGAAGAAAAACCAGCAACAGAGACTGGTTTGTTCGGACGTTTGTTCGGGCAGAAAAAAGTCAGCGAAAGCAAAATCGAAGATGCTGAGCAGCCTGGCGGTTTTTCCGAGGCGGACCTGCAACTCGACAGTTCGGCTGACGAAACAGACACTGAGGATGAGATAGCGCCCGGTTTTGCAGCGATTTCGGTACGTATCTGTGCGACCTTAAACCACTTGCTCGATCAGATGACCTTTCCGGAAAAT
>JBFJVR010000223.1:0-5184 GCA_041624095.1 Oleiphilaceae bacterium | reverse complement strand
GGCTTGTTACCTGAACCATGGAATGATTCCAGCAACTTCAGACGTTTGGATAGTTTTTTGATCTTGGTTTCGGAATTGGTCGCGGGGATTTCTTCACGCAAGCGCTCGATTTCTTCTTCAAGATTAATGTCATGCAGGAGCGCCTGAATTGCTTCAGCACCCATTTTGGCGTCAAATTCATCACCAAATTCTTCAAGTGCTTCGTAGTATTGCTCGTCGTTTAATAACTGGCCTCGCTCCAAGGTACTCATACCCGGGTCAATAACCATGAACGATTCAAAATACAAGACCCGCTCGATGTCACGTAGCGTCATGTCAAGCAGCATACCGATACGAGAAGGCAGCGACTTCAAGAACCAGATGTGCGCAACCGGGCTGGCAAGCTCAATATGGCCCATACGATCTCGGCGCACATTGGCCAAGGCCACTTCAACGCCACATTTCTCACATATCACGCCACGGTGCTTTAGACGCTTGTACTTGCCACAAAGACATTCATAGTCTTTGATTGGGCCAAAAATTTTCGCACAGAATAATCCGTCTCGCTCAGGCTTAAAGGTACGATAGTTGATTGTCTCTGGCTTTTTCACTTCGCCAAACGACCAAGAACGAATCATTTCAGGAGAAGACAAGCCGATTCGTATGGAATCGAACTCCTGGTTTTGATTCTGATTTTTCAATAGGTTTAATAAATCTTTCATCGGTTCCTGCTCCAATTGGAGTTGTCTAACTGTGGGCCGCTGTTGTCTGCGGCCCACTGCCGCATATTCTTATGGGTTGTTATCGAATTAATCTGCTTCCAGTTCGATATCAATACCCAGCGAGCGAATTTCTTTAACCAGTACGTTGAATGACTCCGGCATGCCGGGCTCCATTCTATGGTCACCATCTACGATGTTCTTATACATCTTGGTACGACCAGCCACATCATCCGACTTGACCGTCAACATTTCCTGCAAGGTGTAAGCGGCACCGTAAGCCTCTAGCGCCCACACTTCCATCTCACCGAAACGCTGACCACCAAATTGAGCCTTACCACCCAGCGGCTGCTGGGTAACCAGGCTGTAGGAACCGGTTGAACGCGCGTGCATCTTGTCGTCGATCAAGTGGTTCAGCTTCAGCATATACATATAGCCAACAGTGACCGGTCGATCGAACATTTCACCTGTACGGCCATCGCAAAGTCGAACCTGGCCAGTATCATCCAAACCAGCTAAACGCAGCAATTCTTTGATTTCAGGCTCTTTCGCACCATCAAAAGCAGGCGTTGCCATGGGCACACCGGCTCGCAGATTATGCGCCAGCTCGAGAATTTCTTCATCACTAAATGATTTAAGATCTTCTTGCTTGCTCGCAACTCCGTTGTAGATTTGCTCCAGCAATTCTCGGACTTTGGCGACACTTTGCTGCTGCTTAATCATGTCATTAATTTTATGACCAAGACCTTTCGCTGCGGCTCCAAGGTGAGTTTCCAATACCTGCCCAACGTTCATTCGCGAAGGAACACCCAGAGGGTTCAATACGATGTCTACCGGGTTACCGTGCTCGTCATAAGGCATATCTTCAACAGGCATGATGACCGAGATAACACCTTTGTTACCGTGTCGACCAGCCATCTTGTCGCCTGGCTGTATACGGCGCTTAATGGCCACATACACTTTAACAATCTTCAATACGCCCGGGGCAAGGTCGTCGCCGGTTTGCAGCTTACGCTTTTTAACCTCAAAACGATCTTCGTGCTCCTTACGACGCTCTTCGAGCTGAGCTTCTGCTTTCTCAAGCATGTCATTCAGTGAATCGTCAGCCATACGGATCTTGAACCACTCAGCTGCATCCAGACCATTTAACGCTTCTTCAGATAGTACATCACCCTTCTTAAGACCCGGTGCAGATACAACCTTTTGACCTGAAAGTGCAGCACTCAAGCGCTCATATGTCGCGCCCTGTACGATACGAAACTCGTCTTTAAGATCCTTACGGAACTCATCTAGCTGCGCGTTTTCAATATCACGCGCACGCTGGTCTTTTTCGACACCATCACGGGTGAACACCTGAACGTCAATGACCGTACCACGTGTTCCGGTCGAAACGCGCAATGAGGTATCTTTCACATCAGAGGCTTTCTCACCAAAAATGGCTCTAAGCAGTTTTTCTTCTGGCGTCAGCTGGGTTTCACCTTTAGGCGTGACCTTTCCGACCAGAATATCGCCGGGACCCACTTCGGCACCGATATATACGATGCCGGACTCATCGAGTTTCGATAGCGCATTCTCACCAACATTAGGAATATCGGCTGTAATCTCTTCGCTACCTAGCTTTGTGTCACGCGCAACACAGGTTAGTTCCTGAATATGGATTGTAGTAAAACGGTCTTCTTGCACGACACGCTCTGAGACCAGAATCGAATCCTCAAAGTTGTAGCCGTTCCAAGGCATAAACGCGATACGCATGTTCTGACCAAGTGCCAACTCGCCCATATCGACTGAGGGGCCATCTGCCAGTACGTCGCCACGAGAAATCTGATCACCCTGTTTTACCAGTGGTCGCTGATTAATGCAGGTATTCTGGTTCGAGCGAACATATTTGGTTAGATTGTAGATATCTACACCTGCGTCACCCTTATCAACTTCTCCGTCGTTTACGCGCACTACGATACGACCAGCATCAACACTTTCGATGACGCCACCGCGATCTGCAACTACACATACACCAGAGTCCTGCGCAACAATCCGCTCAATACCCGTTCCAACCAAAGGCTTCTCTGAACGCAAGGTCGGCACTGCCTGACGCTGCATGTTAGAACCCATCAATGCACGGTTGGCATCATCGTGTTCTAAAAATGGGATCAACGAGGCTGCAACAGATACGACCTGACGCGGCGACACATCCATATAGTTAACTTTTTCTGGAGGCATAACCGTAAATTCGTTTTTGTGCCTTACCGTTACCAGCTCTTCAGTCAATTTATTTGACTTATCAACCAGTGCACTAGCCTGAGCGATAACGTAGCCGCTCTCTTCGATGGCTGAAAGATAAGCGATATCGTCGGTTACCACGCCATCGACTACTTTACGATAAGGGCTTTCGAGGAAGCCATATGAGTTAGTACGTGCGTAAGTCGCCAGAGAGTTGATCAAACCGATGTTTGGCCCCTCTGGTGTTTCGATAGGACATACACGACCGTAATGTGTCGGGTGTACATCTCGCACTTCAAAACCAGCTCTTTCACGCGTTAGACCGCCTGGGCCCAAAGCTGAAACACGGCGTTTGTGCGTGACTTCTGAAAGCGGGTTGTTCTGATCCATAAACTGCGATAACTGGCTAGAACCAAAGAACTCTTTAACCGCAGCAGCTACCGGCTTGGCGTTGATTAAATCCTGCGGCATCAAACCATCAGACTCTGCCATGCTCAGGCGCTCACGAACTGCTCTTTCAACACGTACCAAACCTACTCGGAACTGGTTTTCTGCCATTTCACCAACAGAACGTATACGTCGGTTACCCAGGTGATCGATATCATCTACATCGCCGCGACCGTTACGAATATCGATGAGTGTTTTCAATACATCAATAATGTCCTGATTATCCAGTACACCTAGCCCGGTCTCTGAATCGCGACCGATACGACGGTTGAACTTCATACGGCCAACTGCAGACAAGTCATAACGCTCTGGCGTAAAGAACAAATTGCGGAACAGGTTTTCAGCCGACTCTTTTGTTGGCGGCTCACCCGGGCGCATCATGCGGTAAATTTCTACCAGCGCCTCTAGCTCATTGCTGGTTGGGTCGTTACGCAGGGTATCCGACATGAACGGGCCGCAGTCCAGCTCATTGGTATACAAGGTTTCGACCTGCTCGATGCCCGCACCAATCAGGGTCTCGAGTATTTCTTCGGTAATCTCGGTATTACACTCTACGATCAGCTCGCCAGTTTCTTCATTGATCATGTCTTTAGCGATAACTCGGCCGTAAAGGTATTCGTTTGGTACATCGAGCTCTTTATTTAGCTTGGACAACTTACGAATATGGCGTTCTGTGATTCGACGCCCTTCTTCAACAATAATTTCACCCTTGTCATCTTTAATGTCAAAGCTTGCCAAGTCACCACGCAAACGTGAAGCAACCAGCTCTAGCTTGCAGCCTTCTTCACCAATCTTGAAAACACTGGTTTCGAAAAACATTTCAAGAATTTCCTGGGCGCTATAACCCAAAGCACGCAGCAGGATCGTCGCAGGCAATTTACGGCGACGGTCAATACGTACAAACACGCTGTCTTTAGGGTCAAACTCAAAGTCCAACCACGAACCACGGTAGGGAATAACACGAGCAGAGTGCAGCAACTTACCTGAAGAGTGCGTTTTGCCTTTGTCGTGATCAAAAAATACGCCCGGCGAGCGGTGCAACTGAGAAACAATGACTCGCTCAGTACCATTGATGACAAACGTACCGTTCTCGGTCATCAAGGGCATTTCGCCCATGTACACTTCTTGCTCTTTGATATCTTTGATGGCTTTGTTTGACGACTCTTTATCGTAAATAATCAAACGTACCTTGACGCGCAAGGGGGCGGCATAAGTCACGCCACGCAGGATACACTCCTTAACGTCAAATGAAGGCTCGCCAAGGCGATAGCTAACGTACTCTAGAGCCGCGTTTCCTGAAAAGCTAACAATCGGAAAAACCGACTTGAATGCGGCGTGAAGACCTACTTCATCTCTTGCTTCTGGTTGTCCAGAGTCCTGCAAAAAGCTTTTATAGGAGTCTATTTGTATAGACAGCAAATAAGGCACATCCATAACAGTAGGCAAGGTGCCAAATTCTTTACGAATACGCTTTTTCTCTGTATACGAGTAGGTCATCTGTATTCCCCAGTTTTATGACTTAACGGTCTGAATTCATCTATTGCCTGCATACTAACCAATACTTGGCGATCAGGCTTTTAATGAGGCTCTGCCTCTTTTTTCGCCAGCGCTAACACGCTGCCGTTATTCAATCTCTAACAACGGAAAAAGGCCGGCAGCATTTGCTACCAGCCAATTCCTATAGCAGGATCTCTGTGCGTATTGTCGGCACCAAATCACTATTCAAAGAACAGTTATTTGATTTCAACAGATGCGCCAGCTTCCTCAAGCTCTTTCTTAGCAGCTTCAGCGTCTTCTTTGCTAACGCCTTCTTTAACAGCAG
>JBFJVR010000222.1:0-5195 GCA_041624095.1 Oleiphilaceae bacterium | reverse complement strand
TGATCATGCTGGCGTCGCGGGAACTCGCGCTTTGCGCTCAGACAGCCCGCGCCTTAACCCAGCATGCTTGCACGCCGCTGCGGGCGTGACTGATCGGCGAATCAACCCCAAACGACCAAATATAGTGGCAGGGTTTGGGTTTGGGTTTGGGTTTGCTTCTAGCTTCTAGCTTCCGGCTTCAGGCTTCAGGCTTCCTGCATTTTGCTTCCTGCTTCAAGCTCCTCGCTTCTCCCATTTACCGTCTAGCATCTCGCTTCTCCCGTCTTACTTCTCCCGTCTAGCCCTTCCCCAATTTCCCATCTCTCACTATCCGTGCTAAAACAGGCTTTAACGATCACCTTGCTGAGGTTTCTATGCTTAAACGCGTCACGATTGTCGTACTTTGCTTTTTGCTTACAGCCTGCAGCGCTTTTGGTTTTCTATTCGAGCGCTTGCCATGGCTGACTCGCTGGCAGTTTGACCGTATGTTTGAGCTAACACAGCAACAGGAAGAACTAGTCGAGTCGGGCGCGTACGCGATGCAGCAATGGCTGGTAGACACAGGGTTTCCGCTACTCATCCGTCACTTGGACGAAGCTAACGATCTGTGGCAACACGAGCAATATGGCTTAGCGGCTCGGCAACTTGAATTGGATATTACTACCTCACTTCAGCTTTTTTTCTCGGCTGCCAGCCCTTACCTAAGCGCTTTTCTGTTAACCCTCAATGAGGATAATGCGCATCATTTTAGAGCCTATAACGAGGATCAACAAAACGAGTGGTTTGCCTACGCCGAATCTGAAAACGCCAAACAGGCACATCGACTAGAAAAGCTCGAAGATTGGTTTGGCAAGCTGGATCGTCAGCAACAGCTGCTTCTCACAAAGCATATCACGCTGCAAGCAAACGAACTGCAGGTCAGGCTCGCTAACAATCACCATTGGAAAGAGCGCTTATTAGACGCTGCATTGAATAAGGACGAATTGCAGCTGCTGAATTGGTTAAACGATTTTTCAATCTGGTGGACTGATGACTATCGACAGTTAAGAGCCAATAATCGCTTGCAATGGCATAGCTTGCTTGAAGCCTTACTACCAACGCTATCGATTAAACAAAAACAGCGCGCTGCAGAAAGGGTGGGGGACTGGATAGACGACTTGAAGGGCGTACTTTAGGCAAAAAACGACAAGGTATCTTCATTGCGGTTTAAGCCTAGGCCTGCAGTGTACTGGCAACAAAACGCCCGCTATGTACCGGCAAGTAACATAGCAGGCATGTTTCATTTGAGTCGCTTAACTTTTTGCTTTTGGTTTCGCTTTGGGCTTTGCCTTGGCTTTTGGTTTCGCTTTGCTTGCAAGCGTCTCGACCCACTTACCATTTTGATAATGCGCCGACCAGCCTGTCGCCTTGCCTTTTTCTTCAGTCATAACGTACTGCTCTTTGGTCTTGCGACTAAAGCGCACAATGGCTGGATTGCCCTTTGGGTCTTTCACCGGAGCTTCAAACAAAAAAACGTACTTAGGGTCAATTTCATCTTTATGAGGAAGTAGTTCAGCCACCAAAGGCGCACGCGTTTCTCGGTTTTTTGGAAACTTGCTCGCTGCCAAAAACAAGCCGGCCGCACCATCCCGTAAAATATAGGTATCATCTACTTTCTCGCAAGCCAGCTCGGGCATAGGCACCGGATCCATTTTAGGTGGTGCTGGCTCTCCGCTGCGCAATAACTTGCGGGTGTTACCACACGCCTCATTTGTACAGCCAAAATACTTCCCGAAACGTCCCGTCTTAAGCTGCATTTCCTGCTGACACTTATCACACTCCAAAACAGGGCCATCATAGCCCTTAATTTTGAATTCACCCTGCTCTACTTCAAAACCGGCGCAATCGGGGTTGTTTCCACAAACATGCAATTTTCGCTTTTCGTCAATTAAGTAACTTTCCATTGCGGTTGAGCAAATAGTACAGCGATGTTTCTTACGCAGTAATTTGGATTCGCCTTCATCGTCATCAACACTAGCTACTTCGTCGCCCGGAACAAGGTTAATGGTCGTTTTACAGCGTTCCTTTGGCGGAAGCGCATAACCCGAGCAGCCAAGGAAAACCCCGGTGCTCGCAGTACGAATCTGCATATTGCGACCACAACTCGGACATTTAATATCAGTCTCTGTCGGATTATTTGCCCGCATGCCATCATTCGCAGCTTCAGCCTTATCGAGCTGAGTGACGAACCCGCCGTAGAAGGTATTGAGCACGTCTTTCCAATTCTTCACGCCGTTGGCGATTTCGTCGAGCTGCTCTTCCATTTGTGCAGTAAAGCCGTAATCCATCAGGTCGGTAAAAGACTCAACCAGACGATCGGTGACAATATCGCCCATTTTTTCAGCATAGAAACGTCTATTTTCTACCCGCGCGTAGCCGCGATCCTGAATCGTAGAAATAATTGCAGCATAAGTCGATGGTCGACCTATCCCTCGCTTTTCAAGCTCTTTAACCAATGCCGCTTCTGAATAACGTGGCGCTGGTTTGGTAAAGTGCTGTTTGGGGTCTAACTTTGCAAGACTCAGTTCATCGCCTACTTTGAAATCCGGCAAGAGAACATCATCATCTTTCTTGCTGTTCTGCGGCATCACTTTCAAAAAGCCGTCAAATTTCAGCACTCGCCCTCTGGTGCGCAACTGGAAGTCACCAGCAGTCACTTCTACCGATGAGCTTAAGAACTCGGCATCAGTCATCTGACATGCTACGAAATTACGCCAGATCAAATCATAGAGGCGCTCTGCGTCCTTCTCCAGGCCTTGTATGCCTGCAGCGGTTCGTGTTACATCACTAGGCCTAATTGCTTCGTGCGCCTCCTGAGCACCCTCTTTGCTACTGTAACGTCTAGGGTTCTCTGGAACATAGCGTGCGCCAAATTGATCCGCTACGTAATCACGGCAAGCCGCTACGGCATCGGCACTCAAGTTCGTCGAATCAGTTCGCATATAAGTAATATAACCCGCTTCGTACAAGCGCTGCGCAAGCATCATGGTTTTCTTAACGCTAAAGCTCAAACGGGTACTGGCTGCCTGCTGCAAGGTCGAAGTGATAAAAGGCGGGTTGGGCTTGGACTTAGTTGGTTTGTCTTCGCGTTTACTAACCTGATAACTGACTTTATTAAGGGCTTCAAGGTGTGCCTTGGTAGCGGCTTCGCTAACCGGTCGAAAATTGTTTCCTTGAAACTTGGCGACCTGAAACCGCGCACCAGTGTTCTTCTGCTGGTTTAAATCAGCGAAAACTTCCCAATACTCTTCAGGCACGAAAGCGCGGATCTCTCGCTCCCGTTCGACAATCAAACGAACCGCAACCGACTGCACTCTACCGGCAGACAGACCGCGTGCAATTTTTGACCACAGCAGAGGCGACACCATGAATCCAACCACTCGATCCAAAAAGCGGCGTGCTTGCTGAGCATCTACGCGTGACTGGTCTAGCTCTGACGGAGCTTTAAAGGCTTCCTGAATCGCCTTTTTGGTGATCTCGTTAAACACTACACGCCGATACCGCGATTCATCGCCGCCAATGGCTTCTTTTAAATGCCATGCAATCGCCTCTCCCTCTCTATCCAAATCCGTTGCGAGATAAATTTCATCAGCGTCTTTAGCAAGCTTCTTAAGCTCACTGACAACTTTTTCTTTACCGGGGAGGATTTCGTAACGCGCCAACCAATCCTGCTCGGGGTTGACACCCATGCGGGCAACCAGCTGCTCTTTGGATTTGCGTTTGCGATAAACTTCTTTTTCTTCAGGGCTCATTTTTCGCGTCGCTGCTGCTTGCTTAGCTCGCTCCTGCGGCGTTGACGTTGACCCACCCGATGTAGGTAGGTCGCGAATATGCCCAACACTCGACTTTACAATGTAGTCGGAACCCAGATACTTATTGATAGTCTTGGCTTTGGCTGGTGACTCGACAATAACAAGGGACTTACCCATAGGACTCCAAACATTAAAAAATTAAAACATCTACCTTCATGCAAGTTGCCCACTAGAAGTCTCGCTTCTAACGAAGAACACCATTACACGAACTCGGCACAGGCGACATATATATTGATTTGTAGTCGAGGGGTCAAGTGAATGCAAAGGTTTTTTCGAAAGATCTAAACTTTTTCAAGCAATTAGACCGATATATTCAATCGTTTCCACAAAATACCTTGCTTCAAAAAAACCTTTGCTACACTTAAAAAATAGCAGCGAAAATTCGCGCTGAACACGCATGATTCCGCCTCTTTCGAGACCACATTACTATGAGTCCAACCACCGCTTTTGCAATTATCATCCTGGTTGTAATTGCGGCATTGACCCTCAGCGCAATTTCTTATAGCCGCCAACAGGCTATTAAGGCCCAAAAGGCCAGGCTTGCTCAGTTAAAAAGTAGCGCCGATGAGATCTACCACCATTTATCCCTGTTCCTGCGTATCGACCCGGACTATCAGACGATTACCCTACTGCAGAACTTGCTCATTCATACTCTCAAAACTGCTTCCGACATCGTGCCACAAGATACCGAGCTACGGGATCGCTTAGCTAAAAGCGCAACTAACCTCGCCATGTACAAGGGAGGGTCGCGAGCGAACGAAATTCAATACTATGTGTTGAGCGACAATGAACTGACTGAACTGCACAGCCAACTCGGACAGGCCTGTAAATTTATTGATATATGTAAAAACAGAGGCATCATCAACCTCAGCCAACACGCTAAAATTATCACCCATTTGCAGCACATTAAACTGGAAGTCGACATTAACAGCCATGTTGTACAAGCTAACCAATGTGCTCTCGACGGCGACATGGTGAGCTACCAGCTCCACTTAAAACAAGCCAAAGAGACCTTGTCCAGAAGCAAGCTAAACATTCCAGACAAACTCGCAAGGGTGAAACGTCTGAGCGAAGTATTAAATGACATTAAACGCACCAACAAGGTCGTCGATTTGAGTGCCGACTTCCCTCACTTGCCTACTGAGCTAAACACCCAAAGCGATGAAGTACAGACATAAAACAGGGTTTGGGTTTGGGTTTGGGTTTGGGTTTGCTTCAAGCTTCAGGCTTCAAGCTTCCTGCTTCTACCGTCTCGCATCTCCCGTCTCCCTCCTCCCAAAGCCACTTTGCTTGATCAAAGTGGCGCAAAATCATCGCCCGACGTCTCGCCTTTCCTTGCTTCGTTGACCATGCTGGCGTCGCGGG
>JBFJVR010000221.1:0-5211 GCA_041624095.1 Oleiphilaceae bacterium | reverse complement strand
TACCGTCTACCGTCTACCGCAATACTTACTCAGAAAGCTGTTCCATTACATCGGGCGGAATTTCCGCATTGGAATAAACGTTCTGAACGTCGTCCAGATCTTCCAAAGCATCGACCAGACGAAGCACTTTTTCTGCACCTTCAACATCCAACTCAACACTGGTCGAAGGAACCATGGTGACTTCACCCTGCTCAGGCTTGATGCCTGCCTCTAACAGCGCTTCCTTGACGCTCATAAAATCCTCCGGCTCGGTTACCACTTCAATGGAACCGTCATCATTTGTGACTACGTCTTCAGCGCCGGCTTCCAGAGCGACTTCCATTACCCCGTCTTCATCAACATCATCAGCAAAAACAAGGCTTCCTTTTTTGTCGAACAAGTAAGCTACGGAGCCGTCTGTTCCCAGATTCCCCCCCGCCTTGCTGAATGCATGCCGCACTTCGGCAACCGTACGATTTCGGTTATCGGTCATTACATCCAGCAAAATCGCTACACCACCGGGACCATAACCTTCATAAGTCAGTTCGTCGTAGTTGTCGCCTTCACCACCACCTGCGCCTCGCTGTATAGCCTTGTCGATGGTGTCACGCTTCATATTTGCACCAAGCGCTTTATCCACAGCGGTTCTTAAACGAGGATTGTCATCGACATTGCCTCCTCCTTCTTTAGCCGCAACAACAAGCTCCCTTATCAGCTTGGTAAAGATCTTGCCGCGCTTTGCGTCCTGCGCTGCTTTTCGGTGTTTGATGTTAGCCCACTTACTATGTCCTGCCATTAGCCCAGTGCTCCTCAACTATCTTCTATTTTAACCGTGACCTTGCGCGACCGCTCTTCCAGGCACGATGTATGCCGCGCAAACTGTTTGGTCTGTTGTTATTCTTTCTCTGCTTCGGGTTTTCTCACACGAATGCTAAGCTCTCGTAATTGCTTACTGTCGACATCACCCGGAGCCTGAGTTAACAGGCAGGTTGCACTCTGAGTTTTAGGGAAGGCAATCACTTCACGTATCGAGCTCGAGCCGGTCATCAGCATCACTAAACGGTCCAGACCAAATGCGAGACCACCGTGGGGCGGACAGCCGTACTTCAAGGCATCGAGCAAGAAGCCAAATTTGTTACGGGCTTCTTCGGCATCTATCCCCAAAATTTCGAAAACCGTCTTCTGCATTTCTCCATCGTGAATACGAATTGAGCCACCGCCAAGTTCCGTACCATTCAAGACCATGTCGTAAGCGCGAGACAGTGCCTCGGCTGGTTTAGCTTTGAGTTCTTCCGGCGAACAGGATGGAGCCGTAAAGGGGTGGTGAATCGCGGTTAACTTACCGTCTTCCAACTCTTCAAACATCGGGAAGTCGACCACCCACATTGGCGCCCACTCACTGGTATATAGATTGAGATCTTCGCCCAACTTACAACGTAGCGCACCGAGTGCTTCATTTACAACCTTGGTTTTGTCCGCACCAAAGAACACAATGTCGCCATTTGCTGCGCCCAAACGCTCCATAATCGCCAGCGCGACATCTTCACCCAAAAACTTCACAATCGGAGACTGTAAGCCTTCGGCCCCTTTTTCGAGCTCGTTAACTTTAATCCAGGCCAGTCCTTTCGCACCATAAATACCAACAAACTTGGTATATTCATCTATCTGTTTACGCGACAACTCTGCGCCACCTGTTACCTTAAGGGCAGCGACTCTTCCTTTAGGGTCTTTCGCCGGGCCAGCAAACACTTTGAAGTCGATAGACGCCATCAGGTCAGCAACATCAACTATTTCCAAAGGAATTCGCAGATCTGGCTTATCACTGCCGTAACGGTTCATTGCCTCTGCGTAAGGCATACGTGGGAATTCGCCCAGATCCTTACCCAGCAGTTCTTTAAACATGGAGCTCACTAATGACTCCATCATACCCATTATCTGCTCTTCATCCATGTAAGAACACTCTACGTCTACCTGCGTAAACTCAGGCTGGCGATCTGCGCGTAGATCTTCATCACGAAAACATTTGGCTATCTGGTAGTAACGGTCGAGCCCTGAAACCATCAGCATCTGTTTGAACAACTGTGGCGACTGAGGCAAGGCAAAAAAACTACCAGCATGGGTTCGGCTGGGTACAAGATAATCTCGAGCACCTTCGGGCGTTGCTCTGGTCAAAATGGGCGTTTCTACATCCATAAAGCCGTTCTGGTCCATAAAGTTACGGATATAGCTCGTCACTTTCGAGCGAAACATCAGCTTGTTCAGCATTTCAGGGCGACGCAAATCCATAAAGCGGAACTTCAGGCGTGTGTCTTCACCTACATCGACATATTCATCCAATGGGAATGGCGGGGTTTCTGCCGCATTCAAAACGGTCACTTCTTTACCAAGAATTTCGATCTTCCCGGTAGACATATCGTCGTTGGTCGTCCCTTCGGGGCGAGCACGCACAAGACCCTTGATTTGCAGCACATACTCACTTCGCACACGCTCAGCGGTGGCAAAGCTTTCTTTTGTATCAGGATCAACCACAATTTGCGCGACGCCCTCGCGGTCGCGCATATCCAAAAATATCACCCCACCATGGTCGCGGCGGCGATGTACCCAGCCACAAAGCGTTACTTCTTGTCCAATATGTTCTTCAGTCACCGACCCGCAATAAAGGCTGCGCATGTTATTTTCCTACAGTTAATTCTTAATATGATTAGCTTATTATGCTGCCGGTGCCTTTGCGCCACTGGCAGTGTCTGTCTTAGTTTTGCTGCCGCCGCTTTTATCAGCATCACCAGCAAGATTCTTTTTCTTACCTGTTTTAAAATCTGTCTCATACCAGCCTCCGCCTTTGAGGCGAAATCCTGCCGCAGAAATTCGTTTGACGAAGTCCTCTTTGTTACACTCCGGGCACGTCGTCAGCGGTGCATCACTGAGTTTTTGTAATACATCCTTCTCAAAACCACAGGATTTACAGGCATATTCATATATTGGCATTGTCATTACCTCAATCGAGCTTAATTAAACAATTACGGAAAACCCGAAACAGATGAAAAATGGGGGCGTAGTATAAACAATATTTTCTGCAAAAGCAGGTGCTTGAGCGCACAGCAATGAAATTGACGAAAATGCCTGTTTTATTGCTGCCGATTCGACCTGCATAGTAATGCCACTCCCCTACATTGGGAGCTTCGCGACGCGCGAAGTCGATCGGTAGGCTAACGAAACTCTGCCATCAGTGCCGAATGATCAGAGTAACTTTGCAAATCAAACTCCACCACTCTCGAACACAACAAACCTCGAAACATTATGTGGTCGATAAGCCTGTCAGCCCTGCGCACTTGGCGCGATCCGCACTCGGTGATCGCGTTAGCAAGCCAACTTTCACTTTCCAGTGTGCTTAGCACGGGCGAGCGCTGCACATCATTAAAGTCACCCAGCACGATCAAGGCATCAGATTCCTGCGCCATTTCTCGCGCTGCTTTCAACAGTGCCACAGCCTGCTTGTTACGATTCAGCGCCTTTTTGGGATTGTCGTTTCGTTTAGATAAAAAATGTGCTGTTACTACCCCTACTTTGGGCCGCGTATTGGGTAGGCGAACATCTGGAGATGCTGCGCTATCGGAACTTGAGTAGTAAAACTGCGCTCCGACCACCTTGCTTAAACGTTTTGCTTTGCCAGTATTGGTGATATTTCCTGAGGGGAAGCCAAAGTCAGTCAGGCTGCCTTCAACAAACTCCAAGCGCGAAATCAAGGCTACATCTTGGCCTGTGGCCGTATCTCTTCCTTGCTTAAAGTAGCTTTGCCAAGTGTTACTCCCCTTGTTTAATGCCCGTACCAGATCTTGCGCCACCAAATGATTCTCGATTTCGGACAAGGCAACCAGGTCAACATTGTGTCGAGCTATCAGAGCTGCGTAATACTGAATCTCTTGCTCATACGCGGGTGCAGACAGATCTCCCTTGTTAAATTTGTCTCCGTCTACCTTGCTGTCGTGGGGCGTCCAGAGCCATTCGGTGTTGATAGTCATCACACGCAACTCGGCTCGAACTGCAGACGAAAACAGAACACCAAGCCCCAGCACTAACACGCTTAACGCACGCAAAAGGATTCCGAGGTGTGTCCCGCATTTTAGTGAGCAATAGAAGAACTGGAAAAACGTCATAATCAAACCAGTAAATGCCTGCTTTCGTCGGCAAACCCCGCACCCACCTCTGCGTAATAATTGAATACCACATCGGCACCCATCATCATAAGTTCGCGCCGTTCATCTTCGTAACGCGCAATTGCAGAAATGCGCCCGCGATACTCTGTCTGCTGCAACTGATAGAGAATGTTTTTCATCTCTGTTACTGAGGGAATCGCTAACATAATCAAGCGTACCTGGCTTAAATCGATTCGCTCCCAGAATTCAATATCGTCCGCGTCGCCCTGTACCACGTTTAGACCGTCTGCCTTGAAGGCATCAACTCGACTGCCATCGACATCGACTCCCCAGACTCCATCTCCCAATTGAGGACGTAACGACAAGTATGCCCCTTTACCAACACGCCCCATGCCGATAATCAGCACCTCGGCCCCTTCGGGTTGCTCGAAGTGCTCTTTATCGTCAGCCGCCCTGCGCTGCATGCGTGCGAGAGCCACATTGTGTTGCGCATAAAACGTATGCGCGTACTTGTAGATAAAACTACTAAAAACAAAGGATATTGACGTCGCCAAAGCAATAATAACCAGCCATTCTGGGCTCAACCATTCAGCCTCGACACTCAAGCTGGCGACAATCAAACCAAACTCACTGAAATTCGCTAGCAACAAGGAAGACAGGAACGCCGTGCGAGCGCGTAAACCGAACATCGCAAATAATACAAAGAACAGCAGCGTTTTGATCGGAATAACCAAAGAAATCAACGCAGCAGCGAGCCACATCTCTATGGTAGGCAAGGCAGTGAAGCCGATAGAAAGGAAAAAGCTTATCAAAAACAGGTCTTTAAAGCTGATTAGGGACTTATAGAGTTCGTTACTTTTAGGCAGCCCGGCAAGTAGCATGCCCATTACCAGCGCCCCCAGATCCCCTTTCATTCCAACGA
The DNA here is from genome assembly GCA_041624095.1 of Oleiphilaceae bacterium. Lineage (GTDB taxonomy): Bacteria > Pseudomonadota > Gammaproteobacteria > Pseudomonadales > Oleiphilaceae > PZPK01. Next base: position 156 of record JBFJVR010000221.1, on the reverse strand, counting down.
CTTCAAACAACTGTGCGCCACCAAAGGCCAGAACAAACCCCGCTAAAGGGACTAGTTCGCCATGCCCTGCTGAGTCGAATAGGCGCCCTATTAATGGCCTTACAAAAAACAGCAAGACCAAAGCTAGCGCCCAGATGCTGGGCACCTTTCCGGTGG
>JBFJVR010000220.1:0-5239 GCA_041624095.1 Oleiphilaceae bacterium | reverse complement strand
GGAATTGGAAAAGGCGCTCCTGTTAACCTCAAAATCCAGTTCACTGGATTGCATGAACTACTTTTGTTTTGAAGGTAAAGCGCGTTTTGATAGTGATTTCAGAGTACTCGTTCCCGGCGGTGGAACGGGAGACTGCACGATTTACCTGGCAGAGCAATTGAGGCATACCGGAGCTGAAGTTGTTTATCTCGACATGAGCGAGGCATCAATGAAGGTCGCGAAGCAGCGCGCAGCCGTGAGGAAGCTGGATAACATTACTTGGGTGCATGATTCTATCTTAAATCTTCCCGAGGCAGAGATAGGTGAGTTTGACTTTATTACCTGTACCGGCGTGTTGCACCATCTTGCGGACCCCCAAGCCGGCCTCGATGCCTTGAAGTCTGTGCTGAAAGAGGATGGCTCGATGTTTATCATGCTCTACGCGCAGTATGGCAGAACCGGGGTGTATCAGATGCAGGATATGCTCCGACGGGTTAACCAGGGCGTGGACAATATTCAGGATAAGATCGACAACACCAAAAGCATTCTCGCTAATTTACCGAAATCAAACTGGTTTTCTTTTACCCGCTCTGCTTTCGATAGTGACTTGGGTACAGATATTGGCATTTACGATTTGCTGTTGCACCCGCAGGACAGGGCTTATTCTGTCCCCGAGCTATATGAGTTTGCAGAAACAAGCGGGTTGGTGATTAATAAGCTATATAACCCTGACCACCCTTTGGGCGATATGGTGTTTGAGCCCGAGACTTACATTAAAGACCCGGCATTGCTTGCGCAGATAAAAAGTTATCCGTTTCAGGAGCAGGCAGCAATCGGTGAGTTGTTGTTTGGCCAGTTGCTTAAGCAGTGCTGTTTTATTTCTCGCTCGCCACGAACACAGCCGAGTTTTAAAGACCATAGCTTGATACCTAGTTTGAGTCTGTCGTTTTCCCGACTCGAGAAACAGCTAAAGCAGCAGCTTAATTCGAACGAAAAAACAGTGAAGTTAAACCCCTTGGTGGTGGTGAATAAAACACCGCATATGAACGCATTGTTTGAAAAAATGAACGGTCTCAGAACTAGCCAGCAGATTATCAGTGAGGTCTGTAAGGAGTCGGCCAGAGATGGTGCCAGTTACGAACAGATCGCCAAAGAATTGGAATATTTCTTCTCCATCATGGTGAAAATCAGTGGGATGTATCTTCGCTCTGCTGAGGTACCAATGTACCGTTCTATCCAAGATATCGAGCATAGTGTGGTTGAGCTTTATGGCGAAGAAGAGTGCCTCAGGGTAAAACAGAAATATAATGTGGCAACGATTTAATACTCATCTTGTGATGCGGGCTTTTCTAAAACTGTGTTTGTGATAAAGTATCGCCACAAAATAACTCCAGGAGAATGTTAAGTGTTGGATCTATTGAAACCGGGCGGCATCATCATGTTCCCTTTGCTGCTATGTTCGGTTTTGGCTCTCGCCATCATCATAGAGCGCTTTTGGACCCTAAGAGTCAGTCGGCTTGCTCCTAAGTCACTGGTGAACGAGTTGTGGGGTTGGATCAAGCGAAAAGAACTCAACTCAAAACGTTTGCGTGAATTAAAAGATGCCGCACCCATTGGTCGGGTCTTGGCTGCCGGTTTGGCGAATGCCAAACATGGTCGAGAAATCATGAAAGAAAGTATTCAGGAAGAAGCCAGTCATGTGGTTCACGAAATGGAACGCTTTCTGACTGCCTTGGGTACCGTCGCGGTCATCGCGCCATTACTTGGTCTGCTGGGTACGGTTATCGGTATGATCAAAGTATTTGCCCAGCTGCAACTCGAAGGTGCGGGCAACGCTGCTGCCTTGGCTGGCGGTATTTCCGAAGCCTTGATCACCACTGCCGCGGGTTTGACTGTGGCGATTCCTGCCTTGATCTTTCACCGCTACTTTTTGCGCCGCGTCGACGAAATCGTAGTTGATATGGAGCAGGATGCGCTGCGCTTGGTCGAAGTCGTGCATGGTGACCGTGAATCGAGTATTACAGGGGACGACGCCTCTTGAAGTTCAAACGCCAAGCCGGAGAAGAAGTATCGGTCAACCTGACGCCACTAATTGATGTGGTGTTCTTGTTGTTGATTTTCTTTATGGTATCGACCACCTTTACTAAAGAAAGTCACTTGGAGATCGACTTGCCGCAGTCGAGTGGCGAGCCATCCAAGCCAACTGTGAAAGAGATCGAAGTCGTGATTAACGCAGCAGGTGAATACAGTGTTAATGAGCGGCCTTTGGTCAATAATCAGGAAGACACGCTTAAAAAAGCCGTTCAGAAACTATCCAGTGGCGATACCAAATTACCCTTCATAATTACCGCTGATGCCAAGACCGATCACGAACATGTTGTTAGAGTGATGGATGTCGCTGGTCAGCTCGGCTTTGTCCAGTTGAGTATTACCACGCAACGCACCGCGCGCTCAGAATAGTGGCCCACACGCGATTATGAGCGATGGCGCAATGAATAAAGGTACCGATTACCTCCCGGACATAGACGATTCCAATTGGGACCTCTATCGCCGCCTGCTGTCCTATCTTAAGCCACTTAAGTATTTTTTCATCCTGAGCATCATTGGCAACGCGATGTATGCCGGCGCCAGTGCCATGATGGCCAAGGCGCTGGAGTTCGTTATCCAGACGGTTGAAAACCCCACCGACGAAAACCGTATTCTCTTGCCCGCGCTGATTTTTGGTTTGTTTGCTTTACGCGGTTTTGGAGGGTTTTTAGGCGGCTACTACATTGCCTACGTGGGTCGCAATATTGTACACAAAATCCGTGTCGAGATATTCGACCGCTATCTGCGCTTGCCAAGTCAGTTCTTTGATTCCAACTCATCCGGGCATTTGATCTCGCGCATTACCTATAACGTAGAGCAGGTTTCTTCAGCGGTGACCGACGCGGTTACCATCATCGTGCGTGAAGGCTTGACCGTCATTGGCTTGATGATTGTTATGTTTACTTCCAACTGGAAGCTCACGCTTATTTTCTTCTGTCTGGGGCCGTTTATCGGTTTGACCGTTCGTTATGTCAGTAAGCGTTTTCGTAAACTGAGTAAGCGTATTATGGGCTCGGTGGGTGACGTGACTCACGTGACGTCTGAAGTCGTCAACGGTTTTCGTGTGGTGCGAATTTTTGGCGGCGAAAAGTACGAATATGAACGCTTTCAGGATGCCAGCGCATATAACCTTAAGCAAAGCCTGAAAATGGAATTGACCAAGACGATCAGCACACCGGTGATTCAGCTGTTAGTCGCTTTTGCTATTTGTATCTTGGTCTGGTTGGCTCTGGCGCCCGATGTGCGTGGCGACATGACGGCCGGCAGCTTTGTTGTCATAATCGCTGCGGCTTCTACCATGGCCAAGCCGATCAGGCAGTTGACTCAAGTGAACGAAAAAATTCAGCGTGGTGTTACTGCCGCACGCGACCTTTTTCGCGTTATCGACGCGCCGCCTGAAGCGGATAATGGCACGATAGAGGCCAGCGATGTGAAAGGTGAGCTGGTACTCGATAATGTGCGTTTCAAGTACCAGTCGAGCCAGCAAGATGTGCTCAAAGGTATCAGTCTAACCATTAAGCCCGGCGAAACGGTTGCACTGGTAGGGCGTTCCGGGAGTGGAAAGTCAACGCTGGCTAACCTGATTCCCCGCTTTTATGAAGTCACCGAAGGTGAAATACGACTCGACGGTGTGCCAATCAACGATTACACCCTGCGCTCTCTCCGCGACCAGATATCTTTGGTGACCCAGCACGTGACCTTGTTCAATGATACCCTTGCTCGAAATATTGCCTACGGCAATCTTGAAGGAACACCTGTAGAAGATCTGGAATCAGTAGCGAATAAAGCGAACGCGCTCGAATTTATCGAAGATAAGGACCAGGGTTTCGATACCATGGTGGGCGACAATGGCATAACCTTATCGGGCGGACAGAGACAGCGTATCGCAATCGCCAGAGCCCTGTTGAAGGATTCACCCATTCTGATTCTCGACGAAGCAACCTCAGCGCTCGATAACGAATCCGAAAAAGTGATCCAGAAAGAGTTGGAGCTGTTGATGAAAGGCCGCACTACCTTAGTGATTGCGCACCGTCTCTCCACTGTCGAGAATGCAAACCGCATAGTGGTGATGGATCAGGGCCTGATCATCGAAGAAGGCAGCCATCAGGAATTGCTTGCCCTCGATGGAGAGTATGCAAAGCTGTACAACATGAATCTCGCCGAAGAAAGCGGTAACGGGTAAGCTGGCATGGCCGGCGCATTAGCGAAGTTCATCAGTGAAGCATGGTACCGCCGCGCTTGGTTTATGTATGTTTTATTTCCCCTTTCACTGCTGTATTGGCTTGTGGTCTCGTGCCGCCGTGCACTGTTTAGCAGTCGTATTCTCGGCGTTTATCAGGCTTCGGTTCCGGTTATCGTAGTAGGTAATATCACCGTAGGTGGAACCGGTAAATCGCCATTAGTTGCTTACCTTGCCAATGCCTTCGCCGACTTGGGTTATCGCCCCGGGGTGGTAAGCCGTGGCTATGGAGCGGACATTTCAAGTGGCATCTGCCGTATGGTCGACAACAGCAGCAGCAGCGATCTCGTAGGCGATGAGCCGATGATGTTGCGACAGTTAATCGATGGCCCCATCGCGGTAAGCCCGCAACGAGCGCTGGCGGTTAGACAGCTCGAATCAATGGGCTGCAATTTGATCATTGCCGATGACGGCATGCAGCACTATGCCATGGGACGCGACATCGAAATTGCCGTGTTTGATGGTGCCCGGCTATGGGGGAATGGCTGCCTGCTGCCGGCCGGCCCGCTGCGAGAGCCGCTTTCTCGAATCAGGCTTTTTGATTTCATCGTGGTCAACGGTGCGGCAGACACGCAGCTTTCGAACCACCTCAGTAAGCTCGACGGTCCTATTTCGATGACGCTGCAACCCGGCCTGTTGAACGCACTTGATGGCAGCGAATCGCTGCCATTAAATGCACTTGAGCGGCGCACTGTGCATGCAGTTGCGGGAATCGGAAACCCGGAACGTTTTTTTAGCGGCCTGGAACGAGCAGGCTTGAGTGTCATCCGACACCCCTTCCCGGACCACTACCATTATCGAGCAGAAGATATTCGGTTTGAAGGTGATTTGCCTGTTATTATGACGCGCAAAGATGCTGTCAAGTGCCAGTCTTTTGATCTACCCGGCTGCTGGTACCTCGACGTAAGTGCTGAGCTAAGTGTCGACTTGGCG
>JBFJVR010000219.1:0-5247 GCA_041624095.1 Oleiphilaceae bacterium | reverse complement strand
GCACAATCCGCAGAGCCACAAAAGCCCAAGCAAAAAAAAGCGCAACCGCATCAACAGCACTCAAGGCCCAAAGCATGAAACATAAGGCATAGAACAGTACCGGTGACTCAAACTGGTTTTGCAGGTTATTAGATACTTTTAACACGGAGTCAGGCCAGGCATCACTATGCAGAGCCCTGCGCTCTAAATCGACTTCTGCGCTGTCCAGGGCACGATGTTTCACAACAGTCAGCCTTGTATACATCGCAAAAGTGAGGATAATCTGTACGACGACAGGATAAAAAATCAACTTGCTTTCCATGAACGTTCTCCTTGATCAATGCCCTCTTAGCAGCCTTAACTTCACCACCTTGAATTGCAGCATGCTACTCCACATAATCGCTGGTAGCTTGTTTGGTATGGTTTTCCCGCTACGCGTCCCTAGGGTCATCACCCCTTGTAGTGTTTTACCATGCCATCAAACACATTGCGGAGCACCTGGTCGAGACATTCGCGGTAGTTTTTATGGCCGGGGCGTCTAAACATTGCGCTCAACTCATGTTTACTTAGCGAGAAGTCATTTAAGGCGAGAATCTGGAGTAAATCATCTGCCTGCAGATCGAGCGCAATCTTTAACTTTCGCAGCACAATATTATTGTTCAACACGCGCTCAGGTTCGGGTATCTCATCACCCTTAGGCCCCCGATTCTTAATAATAAAGCCATTGAGAAAACGAGCCAGCTTTTCATCTACACAGAGCACAAAATCTACATCGTCTTCTCGCGCAAGCCAGCCCAAAAGCTCGCTGTGGCTGGACTCATATCCGCCCAGTTTAAATATAGTGAGCATCTGCTCATCACTATAATCAAAAATATAACGCACACGGCGCAACACATCATTATTATTAATAACTAGCCCTCCTGTGCAGAACGTTTATCACCGGTTTCAATCGCTTTGGGCGTGATTTGCACATAAATCGTCATAATCTTGTTTTCAACAAGGTCATCGATACGCTTCATTAAGGACGATAAGTTTACTTCAACCGCCGTATCCTCAGATTGTCCGAATTTACAGTCGAAGCCCCAATAGGTAGCGCCAGCGGGCAGGCTTTTTTTACGTTCCTTTTTCAGGTACTTTCGGATCTCATGCTTAACCGAGTCCACGACTCGGGGCACTTTAATTTTTGGGTGTTCTAAGTTGAAGGTCTTTTTCATTGGAATCCTAATGGATGGGCGGGGCTCAGCGTTCCAAAACATGTAAGGCGAAGCACTGGGAAAAGTCTGTTTTGCGAATTCTACCATTACTTTACACAGATAATCGCATTTTAAGGTTGATGCGCCGTTGCCAAAAGAGATTCACATAGTGAGTGCGTTCAAACACGCTTTTACATGACTCGTTACCAGAAAATGACTTGCTCCCTCAACGATATATTTATCGCTATTAGGCAATTGTTTGTTTAAATGATCACATATTGCGCTGGCAACAGGGTTTGACTTGTCTCCATATACCAACCGGGTTGGTACCGTGCATTTTTGAAGATCTGATAGTTCATTCGTTAAGCCTGCGTTAATATCCCAATGACGTATATTATTTTGCACCAAAGGCTCCATGCTATCTTTTATAAAATCGGGTAAAGCATCAAAGGAACTAACACCAGCGCCGTCGTTGCCCCAGAAATCTATCACCTGACCACATGCATAAGGTACCTTATTCAACACATCCTTACGATATTTTGCCAAGAATGCCTCTACCCGGCTGATCATTTCACGGTCATTAGCGCGGTTTAACACCCAGACCGAAACAGGCTCATACAGCGTCATCTTTTTTAAGTTAAGGTTTCCCTTCAGTGCTTGTGCAAGCGCTACTACTCCTCCGAATGAATGCCCTACCAAATGTATGGGCTCGTCAGTCAGCTCATTCACAACCCGCTCCAAAATTGCAAGCTCGGTTTCGACGCTAGGCTGTTGAAAGTCAGCGGGGTCGGGTGTGCCGCAATGACCTGGTAATTTAAACGATATGCAATGGTTCGTTCTGGCCAAGTGCTCAATCATCTTTTTCCAAGTAGATGTGGTCGCGTAAGACCCATGAACGAACACAATGGGTGCGCCGCTGCCTTGCTGATCGAAATAGCGTGTTATATCCATATCTCGCATCCTATCGATAAGTTCGATTTAATTTATACGAAAAACATGACTCCTACGAAAATCCCATGCATTAAGCTGAACCTAAGTCAGTAGTAAGTAACTTGCCACCGTAACAACATGTTTTGGTCCGAGAGTCCGTTCTGGCCATCACCAAGACTCCAGCCCTCGTTTATTGGAGCTGGATTGGAGGTGACGTTAGTTGCAAGCGACAGAGAAAAATGTCGCTGCTCGAGGTAGTATTCGGCGTTTCGCCGCCTGTAGTTTGCGGAAATAACAAAAGTCGGGCATTGCTTCATTCAGTCCACTTAACGCAAAGTGTGGCATGAATTGCTTTGCCGCTTACAGGCGCTGTCAACTATTTCTAACGTTTACTGTTCTTTTTTTGCTCATACATCAACTCATCTGCTTGAGCCATTAGTTGCTCAATATTTTCTTCACCTTCAAGAGGGCGAATAACATAGCCGACGCTGTATTTTAGGTCATACCCACGCTGTGCTTCGTCATTGTATTGCTTAATTGTGCTTTCAAAGCGTGCGAGAACCTCTTTAAGCTTATCTTCACCCGTGCCCGTTAGAAGCGCGACAAATTCATCGCCGCCAATCCGCGCGAACACATCAGACTCACGAAATTCTGCCCGCATAATATTTGCAAAAGCAATTAACGCTCTGTCGCCTTCCGCATGACCAAAGGTGTCATTAATCGGTTTGAATTCATCGAGATCGAACAAAATCAAGCTCGCTTTTTGGCCGTGCCTTCTACACATTGATAAAGCATGCTGACCGAGCGAAACAAAACCTCTCCGATTCGAAATAGCCGTAAGTTCGTCCAACGTGGCGAGCTGTAGCGCCGCGATTTCCTGCTCTGCCATCGCTGCGAGATCCTGCAGTAGCTCTTTATCCTCATCATCCAACTCACGGGGTTTGTCATCTATGAGGCATAAGGTGCCCATCTTATGTCCATTCGCAACTTTCAAAGGGCAGCCCGCATAGAAACGAATATTCGGGTTCGCAACAACCAAAGGGTTGTCATGAAAACGCTCGTCTTCCAAGGCGTTTGGAATCAAAAACAGATCGTCGCCCAAGATTGCGTGGCCACAGAACGAAATGTCGCGTGGCGTCTCAGTCGCATCTAGTCCTTGGGCCGACTTAAACCACTGCCGATCACTATCGACGATACTAACGAGCGAGATTGGTACGCCAAACATACGTTTGGCCATACGCGTCAGCCGATCGAAGCGCTCTTCTGGGGCCGAATCAAGAATTTTCAGTGCTCTAAGGGTTTCTAGGCGTTGAGCTTCGTTCTCCGGGATTTGTGGTTCTTTCATAGTAGGCTCCATTTCACCAAGTTAGTAAACGAGTATAGACTACCCATTCAACTGCGAGGCACTTAACTTCCTATTGCATTAATGGCGAGCCTGAAACACTAAAATCGTAACCTTCGATCTGTGCCTGGGTGATCAGCGTTTCAATATATTGGGCAATGGCTTTGCGGCGCACCTTTTCGTTCAGATAGTCCGCTATACGTTGTTCAACCATGATGAATGGCAAAGGCCGTCCTGCTACGCGTCGAGCGATCAAGACAACATGCATACCGTAGCGGCTCTCAATGGGCGCGCCTACTAAACCTTCTTCGCAGTTGAATAGTTGCCGTTCAAACTCTGGCACAGTTTGTCCTTTGCTTAGCTGCCCTAGCGAGCCACCGGTTTTAGCCGATGGACATGCCGAGTGAAGCGCAGCCAGTTCGGCAAACAGGTTTATGTCCTCAGCCAACAAAGCGATTAACTTGTCCGCCTGTTCTCTCGCTTGTCGCCTTTCAGCGGCGTTGTCTGGTGCTGCCGGTAATAGAATATGACTGGCTTCAACCAAGGGCGTCGTCGTAAACTTCTTTGGGTTACTTTCGAAGTAGGTTTTACAAGCATCCACGCTGGCTTCAGGCATCGATACTTCTTGTTCCAGAAGTTGCTCTAAATAATCGTCTTCAACCGACTTAGATGCCACACAAAGACCAAGTTTGTCTGCTCGCTGCTTTAACAGCTCGCCAATAATTAGAGCCTGACAGGCTTTACTTTTTGCTTGTTCCTGGCTCTCTGCCTGATGGTATTGCATTTCTTGGACGATACTTTTTTCATCAAACACTCGCTCATTCACGCGGATCATTTCAATCACCTTATTCATCTGTCCTATGCCGGTACCGGCTGCATTAGCCGGCCCGCGTTTTCATTTTTCCAATAATCCGTTTAGGTATTAAACCTTAGCCCGAACAACTTGATAGTTACGCCTTATATATTTCACCGGCACACTCCATACGTGCACCAACCTGCTGAAAGGGAATAACAAGAACAGGGTCATGCCGAGAAAAACATGCAACTTAAAGATAGGGTGAACCTCTGCAATCGCGGCGGCAGCGCTTGCGCCATCCATAATTACGATATTTTGTGCCCAACTCATCAGCAATAGCATTTCAGCGCCATCCAAGTGACCCATAGATACGAAGATTGAAATGAGCCCCAGTATCAATTGCACATAGAGCAGGAGCAAAATAGTGAGGTCCATCACTGAACTGTTTGTGCGTATACGTGCATTACCGAAACGACGCATGATTAAGATGGTCATTCCATAGAAGCAAATCACGCCGAAGAAACCACCGAGCCCCATGGCAATAAGCTGTTTTACTTCAGTTGACACGCCAATAAAGTGCCACACTGCTTTAGGTGTTAGCAGGCCGACAAAGTGCCCTGCCAATATCGCGATGATGCCGATGTGAAAAGCAATACTTCCCTTTCTGAGCTGCTTGCTTTCGAGCAGCTGGCTAGAGCCCGTCTTCCAGGTATATTGGTCGCGGTCATAACGCACCAGCGAACCCAACACAAAGACGCTAAACGCAATGTAGGGATAAATCCCGAAGAGCAGGTTATTCATATAGTTCATAGTTACATCCTCTCTGGGCTGCTTGGCGGTTGGGGCTGAGTATTGAAGTCTACCCAGTTTACGGGAATATCTAGGTCACGCCGCTGCGATTCACTCGGACGACGTTTAGCTGAATCGCAGGCTTTATCAAGCGATTCGGCACCAAAGGTGACTTCTTCCTCTTCCCATTCTTTGTCTATGGCTTTTTTGGTATCGTC
>JBFJVR010000218.1:0-5256 GCA_041624095.1 Oleiphilaceae bacterium | reverse complement strand
GTTTGATGTAGAAGCCTTTGCAACAAGTTGCCGATATCACTCAAACTCTCAATTAAGTATTTGGCTAAATAATAAAGGCCGATTAGAATCCGTAAGCAGCTCGACATTAGTTTGGCTAAATATAAGTAAATTAAGGCACCGTTCAGCAAAATAATTATAAATTTGACGTCATCCAAGTTTCTATGGAGAAACTTGGCCCTAAAGTTGGTAGTACGTATTTTCTTCAATAAGGACATCGCCATGAAACCCCGTACCCTGCTATTCACTGCCATGTTGTCGCTGTTGCCTGCCATTACCCAAGCAGACTTCAAGCAATCTACCTTTATTACCTCAGCCAAGCAGCAAACTGCTACTGACCCTCGTGAAATCAGCAAAACCCAACAAGAACAGTTACAGCAATTGTTTAAGCAAATTGACAGCCAGATGCAGACCGCCTTTAAAGGCAACGACAAGCAAGTAGACCAAATGCGCTCGGAGCTCAAGGCTATCGAAGCACTCAAAGCGAAAACCGACATTCAAAAAGCCGTGGCGGCCTACCAGTCCAAATACGCCGGGTTTTACGGCACTATGCTGAAAAAATCCGGTGTTGATTTATCGGCCGTCGCAAAAAGAATGCAGGCAATTATTCCTGCTTACATTTTTACCGCACAAAAAAACTTTACTATTACGGCTGACCTGCCGCCACGAGCACAACCGGCAGACAGCACGCCTGCCACGCCACAGACCACAACTACTCGCTTACGCAGTTTCACGCCAAACACCAATAAAGGTTGCAACGGTGCGGGAGGCAATAACGCCGCCACCGGTAGCAACAGCGTAATCACAGATGCCTTTGCTGTTGGGGCTGGCTCTTGCAACAGCTCCGCACGCCTGGAGCACGTATTGGCAGTCGCCGATGCCAATCGCGCCAATGTGAGTAACAGCCATACCATGCATGTTGGCGCCACCGCAGTCGGGGTGGCAGGAACGGCAGTTGCCAGTGCCTATGCCGATGTGGATGTCACCATGCCAGACGAGCTGCTCACTATCAGCAGCCTCAATGTTTCTGTGATGGCACCCATTTTATGGGTGGCGCACGACACAAAAGATCAAAGCGGAACTTTCAGTAAAACGATACCCACCAATAGCGGTGATCGCACACTGCGCTTTTACACTCATTCGTTTGCAATCGGCGTATTAACACCGGCTTCCCATGCCGATGCCCAAATCAAAAACATCTCGGCATCCCTGTCAGTCACCCGCTAGACGGCGCAGGAGGTACCACATAATGAACCGTTTATTACTGACATTGGGACTCTCGGCAGCCTGCTTGTTGAACTGCCCCGTGTTTGCCGCTACGCCGCAAGTGACACAGGTAACCGTTCATACGCACAGTCCGTATGGCCTGCCTTCACGTTATGCTGTTGATGTCGTGCTGGATCGGGCGGCCGCCAACGCATCTTATAAACTGCAATGGTTCGTGACGGTGGCATCCTCGGCTATCAAGTGCACCGCCAACGGCTCTTGCAGCAGTAGTGCTAAAGATTTTTCAGCCGTCAAAGAAGGTGCTCGCTGTTTTGGCAATGCCCAAGGCGAGCAGCCACTCGCCGCCGGACTGTTGACTCCGCAGTTCTTTCTTGAGCAAGTTAATGCCTGCGACTTCAAACGCTTTGACGTGTACGTAGGGGTTGTAGCACCCGCTACAGGCGCTACAACGGGAAGTACCCCCACACCCAAAACCAGCTTTACAATAGGCAAGGCTTTACCCCAAAAGCTGAGCCCGGTAACACAAACGCCGCCGCGTAGCCTCGGTCCGGTTTCACCTAGTGTTAAATCGGCAGCGGAGGAAATTAAGCAGCGTTAAATCAATGCTTTCACCATATCAAACCAACGGTGTGTTATCTCAGGCCGACGGTTTGAATGTCACCGTCGTAAAACGACTAACACCCGAGTAATCAGTAAGTTACTTATACGTTACCCCGCAGTATGAGGCTGTTCAACACCACTAATTAGATTTAAAACAGCGGCAAAATATTTCGGCTAGACTACCTTTGGTTCAGGAGTGATTCAGGAAAATAAAGATAATATTGCGTGTAACTTGTCACAGAGAAGCGCAGGTAAGAAGCCCTCTAAAACAAGGAAAACGAGTTGTTGTAGTAGATCAGTTAATCAAACGATGGATCAGGCAATTACCCATATTTTTGGAGCATAAAATGGAAACATCAACCTTAATCAACAAAAAAAATCCGAAGCGTATCACTTTTCAGGCAAGCTTATTAATTCTAATGGGAGTACTGGCGGCTAGCAGCGCTTTTGCCCAAAAGGCGCCAAACACAACATCACAAACCACTAAACTGAGCACCCAGCAAAATGCCAAACTCAGCTCCGCCGTACTCAATGATATCCGTATTCGAATTGCGCCCAAGCTCAGCAGCACGCAGGTAGAGGCCCTGCTGAGCAATCTTGCCTCAATGAACTACACACAGGTGGCCGCGCTCACTAGCGGTTCGGCATCGGAGCTTGAACGGTTGATTCCTGGGGCGGCGGGCGCCGCAGTTTCTGCTGGGCAAACGCCAATAGACGCCGCGCGGCAAGGCAGTACCAGCGGCAATAACGCCACACAGAAAGGCATTCAGCAGCAAAAGGATATGCGCGGCGGTTTCGCCGGAAGCCCCAAAGGTCAATTATCCGAGTGCGGCAATGCCTGCGGCGCAGGTTCTGGAGATAAAGGTAAAGGAGAGTCTCAGGTCCCCAAAGAAAAAGAGGATATCGATACCAACAAAAATAACGAAAACTCCGGGTTTGTAATTCGCATATATGACGACGGTAGTTTCACCATTACCGAAAAAAGCACGGGTAAACGTGAGGTCTGGGGCAAGGATCGCAATGCCGCGACAGGTAGTCCAAAGTGGACCCAGGACAAAACACCGGTACCCGACGGCGACGGCGGCTCTCGCTCTGGCGCAGTATCGCCAGCAGAGTGGCGCACCCTCCTCGGCATGCTCGGCTCGCGCGGCAGACCAGACAAAACGGCGAGCAATCCCGGCGCTGGTGGCATGAAAGCACCGACTACCACAACGGCAGGAACACCAACGGACTACAGCGCCAGTGGCGCCATCGACCTAGTGCAACTTCAGGAGGTTATTCGGGTGTCGGTCGAAAAACTGGGGCCAAAACTGTAATAGTGGTGGCACACAGCCGTCGAATACAGCTTAGCTTTACGGTGCTATTTGTGGCGTAGCGACGTTAGCACCAAACTCACCAAGCAATAAGAGACATCTAAGCGCTCAGTCTTACAACAGCCGCTCCCAACTGGAGCGGCTTTTTATTGAAAATAGTTTGAGTAGTTTTTCTGTTAAAAGGCAGTCTATACTTTCTTTGCGTTACCCAGTCATGCCTAGACTTATTGTAAGTATGCAATTTGGACATTGACGGCAAAAATGTAATAACTATCAATTACTAAAGCGAGGAATCACCCCGTGAAAGGAACTCTTCAACTATCTGCACGACGCCCCTTGTGGCGGGTAATAAAGTCAACCGCCATTGCTACGGTTAGCGCAAGTTTACTTCTTGCCTGCGCTCAAACCCCTGCCGCACCAAAGTCCAACTTATCAATTCAAGACTGGCTTAGCAGCGGCCGAAGTGCTGCAGAGCGCCAGGATTGGGTCACCGCGCAAACAGCATTTGCTAATGCGCTAAAAGCAGATCTGTCTAATGGTTACCTGCAAACCTTAAATGGACTTGCCTACGATCAACTTAGTTACGATGATATAAGCCAAGCGGAGTTTGCCCAGGTGGCTTACGATAACGCTCAAGATTTAGCGCCAGGCCAATATTGGGTTTCGCTAATGCAAGGTTTTCTCGCCTTAAGGCGCAACGAACCTGCCGCCGCCATCCCCCATTTTACCCGCGCAGCAATGGACGAAGAAGCGCAGTGGGAGGCCGCCTACGGCCTTGGGATTGCCGCCTATTACACGGGTGATTTAATGTTGGCCGAAGCCGCAGTGCGAGAATCATTGCGTCGCCAAGCAGACCGCCCGGAAGTCATCCGTTTATCTGCCCTAGTGCGCGCCGCCTCGGGGAATGAATTTGCACTTACCGAAGTTAATCGCTACGCCAAATTAACGACTGACCAAGCTGACGCTGCGTGGCTACAGCAACGCGTAGAGCACTTGCTCCGAAACAAGCTGTTTCAAGACTCTGAAAGTGAATTTACACTCGCGCAATATAATGGCGATCAAGCTAGCGACAGCGCCGGTAATTCAGAAAATTACGTGGGCTTATATGAAAACTCGCCACCGCAAATTTCGGTTGACGTTACTATCATATTATCGTCGGTGTCAAAAAGTGAGCGGCGTGGCATTAATTTACTCGACGCGCTCAGCGCCACCTATTCACTCGACAGAAGTTATTCTAAAAGTACCCAAGACCAAACCGGCGCAGCGCCCCTTACCACCGCAGTCAAAACTATTACCCGAAATATTGGCATTCCGCAAATAAACTACAATCTCAATTTATTTAACAACTCAGGTCAGTATTACAGTGTGCTTGCCCGTCCGTCGTTGACCGCCTATTTAAATGAAACTTCAGATTTTTTTGCAGGACGGACGATAAATGTCAGTGTTAACGGAATTCAATCCGGCAATATTATTCCCATCGATATTGGTGTATCTCTAACGGTTACGCCCCAAGTTATAACCAATAACAACACGCTTGTCCGTGTTGCGGCCAATCGTTCATTTCTATCGGCGAACGAAATTGGCAAGTTCACTGAATCGCTTACTACGTTTAAGCAGCAAGTTTCTGCTATGGCAGATATAAAATTTGGTCAAACGCTGATCTTATCTGCACTGTCCGAAACTGTGCGCGACGAGTCAAACTCGAAGGTGCCATTACTTGGTGACATTCCTATATTGTCGGCCTTTACCAAGGAAAAAAACGTAGCCGAAAGAGAGGAATCGATACTGATTCTGGTCACTCCGCAACGACCCAGTGTAGCTAATCTTGGTGTTCAGGGATTACGAAGTACCGAGACACAGCGCCTTATTCACTTCTGGGGAAAAATGGCAAACCCCAAAAGCAGCGTAGATGACATTATTAATCGCCTTGAAAAAATGCCCTTATTCAGAGAGGCACAAAAAGCCGATATTTCCTATAATCTACCGGAAGAAAAGAAAATTGTACGCCGCGCGCTAGAGTCTACCTATCGGTTGGCGACAAGCTTGTAATTTAAGCAGCGCTACTCTCGTCTCATTTTGGTGCGAATGACACTCCTAT
>JBFJVR010000217.1:0-5269 GCA_041624095.1 Oleiphilaceae bacterium | reverse complement strand
CTGCCAACTGAGCAGCTACCAGGTCAGTCTCCGGGATAGCACCGATATCAGGAGCACCAATCACCATGACATTCTCTGCGCCCGCCGCAATCAGTTTCGCAACTTGTGCAACTTCTGCTTCAACCGCTGCATCGAGAGACGCTCGCGCGGCTTCACGAATAGCTTTTCGCTCTTCAGCGGATTCTGCCAAAACAACGCCCGCACGAATTTCACGCGCCGCACGAATATCGTTACCGCCAATCAATACGATGTACAAGGCATCGTTTGGTGCAGCCCCACCGTGGATTTGCAAGAAAGAATTAACTTGCGTAGGCAGGTTTATATCTGGCGTCGCTTCGTTTCCATCGTCATCGACCGCTTTAGCACCAGCAATTGCATAGTTGTTACCGAATGGAAGTGCGCCACCTAACAAGTGATAAGAGTTGCTTAGCGTAACACCAAACGCACCCGCGACTACTTCAACTGCAACAGGCCCGTTAGTAAAACGTTCCGGGGTAACACCATCCTGCAAGATGGCCTGCAGGTTACCCGTGTCCGACAGGCTGTCACCAAAAACATACACATTACTGTAACCGTGACCGTTAGCGCTAACGGTCAGCGAGGCACATAGCAAGGCCGCAAGCGCAACTAATTTATAGCTGAATTTATTCATTTTTATACTGCTCCGATTAATTTTCGTTTGTTCAACACAGATAGCTATTGTTGTTATTCAGTTCTCCCTTCGCAGGGAAGAAGACCAACAGTAACGTGCATACGCGCCTGCTGCATTGTCAAAGTAGGAAAATTTAGGGTATTTAGGTCAATTTGAGCGCGTTGGACGACAGCTGGTTCACACTTTTACGAATAGCTGAATTCAACCTGCCCGGTAAGCTCAGTCAAATGCTGCCGATCCCGCTCGCTGAGTTCACAGTGGGCCAGCACGTGATTTGCAGTCCTCACCACTGCTCGCCATCGAGGTTTATCAGGTACAGTTTTCAGGCTTAGGTACTTGTCAAAAGTGCGAGTCTTAACCGTCGTTCCATCTATATATACGCGCCAGCATCTGCTCTCCTCTGCCAGCTCGGTTTTCGTCTTACCCGTGTAACGCTCCCAAAGATTTAGGGTGCAACGATGCAGTGCTACAATATGCTCCTTGTTCAGCTGCATGGCATGGTTTTTCGGTTCCTCTTCCACCGGGACGGCTTCGGCTGAATTAGCGATAAGCGCCTTATTATCTAATTCCAGCTTTTTCAGCACGGACTCGATTAATGCGATTTGCTGCCGGCTTTGGCCTAGCTCACGGGTTAACTCGCTTATGACCTCGGTATGTTCCCCAGATGCACTCGACGACTTCGCACTGAACACCATTGCAAGATTTGTACGACCTGAAAGACTCAAACAACGCACACTGACTTGCCAGCTTGAACCCGAGACCTGAGCGGGCTCCCGCAGGCTAATCACTTTCTCGGGCGACTTGTCCAGCACACCGGCAACTTCACTGGCCAGTTCTTCGTTCACCAGTTCGTAGATGGTTTTGCCCAGCAAACCTTCACGACTGCTGCTCGTGAGCATTTCATTCGCCTGCTCGTTAGCGTAAACCACACGCAAGTTATTATTAATGAGCAGCATCATGTCTTCGCTGGCATCCAACATCGATAACAGGCGAGTGTTTAAGTCAGCAAGTTCGGCCTCAATAGCGCCACGACGTTCGATTTCATTCTTCAGTTTCTGGTTTTCCCGATTGGCAATCCAGTACTGACGTGTCGCAATCTGGCTGGCGACCCGGGCGAGCAGTTCGTGTTCATGATATGGTTTGATCAAATAGTCGTTCGCGCCAGCCCCGAGTGCCTTGACGATGTCCCCTACCTGCTGTTTCGCGGTTAGCATCATGATTGGCAACTCGTAACTATCGAAGGTTCGCCTTACAGACTCACATACTTCAGGACCATTCATGCGTGGCATCATGTAGTCGAGTAAGACCAGGTCTGGCAAATCGACATTCAACTTCGATAAAAAAGCGAGCCCGTCTTCAAAAACCTCGACCCGATACCCCGCCTGCCTCAGTTGGCCAGAAATTACCTCGCGATTAATCGGTTCATCATCTACCACGAATATCAGCGGGCTCGGGCTATCTCCCTCGCTTGGCTTGCGCTCAATATATCCCGCTTCCTGTTTCAGGAAATCAAGATTAAGCACCGCTTTTTCTTCTCTTCCCTTAAAAGTAGTTGGGTTTGCGGGTGTATCGGAGCCCTTCGCGCAAAGCGATTCAGGAAACACCATTCTCACGCAGGTCCCTTCGCCTACATGACTATCCAGATCCAGTGTTCCGCCATGCAACTCAACGAGTTGCCGGCTAATCGACAAGCCTAACCCGGTACCCGAAACCTGTTGGCCACTTTCGACAACACCTTGCTCAAATGGCCTGAACAAGTGCTCAAACTGCTCCTTGCTGATTCCCGGACCGGTATCTGCAACTTCTGCGACGATAGCTTCCGCTCGCTTATAGACACGAAGATTGACCTCGCCGCTTTCGGTGTATTTAACGGCATTGCCAATGAGGTTAAAAAGAATCTGTTGAAAGCGGTATTCATCAACCATCAAATAGCGAACGTCGTTAGCGACATCTGCGTGAAGAACAAGCGGCTTTTCGCCTACCACTGGCTGCAAGGTGTCGAGCACCATTTGCGACAGGGCCGCGATGTCACACTTCACTAGATTCAGTCTCAGTTTGCCATGTTTGATGCTGGCGTGATCAAGAATATCGTTTACCAACAGACTCAGACGTTTTGTGGTACTCGCAATCAGTGATAATTGCTTGCGCTGCTCAAGCGAAAACTGTCCTTCGCTCGAATCCAGCAGCAAGCGTGCAAGGCCACTGATGCCGTAAAGCGGTGTTCGCAGTTCATGCGAGGTGGTCGCCAGAAAGTCATCTTTAAAGGCGTCCATTTCAACAAGGTCAGCATTCCGCTGCTCAAGTCGCTGCGTCATCGACTCGACCTTCGCCAGGTTTTTCAGGTATTGCCGCTGCAACGCCAGAGACTGGGTAATCGCAAAGGCCAATACGCCAAAATGAGCGATGTTGGGGCTATCAATAAAGTCGTTAGCTTTTAGCACGTCATTAATGACGGTTATTGCTAACAGCAGCAAACTGAAGCCAAAGCCCATTACATGCTTGCCGTTTTCTCTGACCACCTTGATAAATAACAAACACACGACAACCATTGCCGTGGTGACGATTAGCTGGAACATCACGTTGAATTCGGTATAGACCCGAGCGGGAAACACCAGACACAGCACGAAAAATGGAAAGGAAACAAGCCAGCATACCCGTCGCAATGCGGCAGGGACATGGGTCTGAAACAGGCTAGCAAAGAAACCGACAAACAACGGCAAGGTCAGGTAAAAGCATAGATGTTCCATCGCTTGCAGGCTTGACCATTCGAACAACTCGAATAAGTAAAATGCGCGTTCGTCAATCAGTAAGCGTCGAAACCCGACAACCAGACAGAGCAAGCCAAAGTAAAGTGCCGCATGCTCCTGTCGTCGAAACAGGTAGAGTGAAAAGTTATACAAGCCTAAGGCGATCAGCACAGCAGAAAAAAACACCGCGATAATCATCGGGCGTTGGCTCAGGGCAAAACGACCGCTCTCATCGCTAATACGGGGGCTAAACCAGATGCCCCCTTCTCGATAATGGTAGTTCGAAACCTGAAGCAGCAGTTCGAGTTCACCTGAATGACCTTCAATGCGCGCGGTTTGGGGCAAAAAGGCCGGCTTCTCGTGTTGTTCCACCCGACCTACAGTGCCATTAGCCGCAACAAACTCACCGTTGACCCATAAGCGATACGCGCTGGGCATATCTGGCAAGTACAAATATAAAGTCTGTTGCGCCTCAGGCACCTTCACCTTGACTCGGTAAGTCAGGTAACCCAAATCAGGAAAAGGCTCTGCCAAGCCACGAGGCGAATCCCAGGTCTCGGGAACCGGAAACAAGACTGGTAAGTGCTCTGCCTGCTCGACAGTATCGGGAGTGAGCAACGCTCCCCAGTAGGCATGCCACATCCCGTCGAGCGCAAAACTTTCACCCTCTCCCCATTTTGCCGAACTTAAATCGATAACAGGAACATCTAAATGAGAAACAGCCTGGCTATTTTGCACGGTTTGAGATGGCTTCGCAGCTGCTTGCGTAATAAATGACACGCAAATCAACATGAGCAGGGAGGCAATGATCTTAACTAAACTGTGCATCTATCGGGCTCGGCTTGTTACTTAAGAGGTCATGTTAGTTCGGGTAGCGGAACTGCATTATTATTGTGATGATTAGCACGACCATTGAGTCATCGCCCGGAGATGATAACGCCAAGCCGCGCGAAACAATACCCCCTTTTGGCCTACCGACCTGCTATTTGACGCTATCCAGTACAAGACTTACGACAAATATGAGCGTCATCACAAATCCAAAAGCGAGCAGCAGGCCAATCACGATGAAATGGCTCGCCTTGCCTTTGGAAAAATCACGGCTTGCATTTTTCTTGCTTTGTACACCTAACATCGCCCACAGCACGCTCTGAAATGTCACCCAGATACTTTGCGAAACTTCTTCTGCCGCTTCCGGCGATATGGCTGGGTCTAGCGGGGATTCGGCCATATCGGACGCGCCTTGCCCCATTTTATTTAGCTGATCTTGTTCATCCACCCTACTTGACTCCATTACTGGCATTGTTGATCTAACGCTTTGGACATGCCATTCATAAATAACGAGCTCATTACCTTGCCTGAACCCCATAACATGCACTGCAGCAGCATCTAAAAACGCTTCACCTTGCTGTGGGTACAGGTGCTATTTTATGGCAAGCTTGAGCGCTTGCTCTGCTAATTGTTCGAGGCTTATGTCTCCGTGCTTGTTGTACCAGGTCGTTGTCCAGCTTAAGGCGCCGGTCAAAAAACGCCGCAGAATAAACGTGTCCGCATCCAGCTGACCCGCCTCTTTTGCCTTCTCTAACGAAGTCAACCACAGCGCCTCGTACTCATCGCGCAATTTCAAAATATCCCGTTGGTTAATAGCGCTCAAGCTGCGCCACTCGTAAACCAACACCGACATTGCATCACCCGTGACTCCGTTAATCGACTCCAACTCACAAATAATCAGCGCTAATAGCTCCTCGCGCGCCGACGCCGCTTTTCTGAGCTTTTCTTTCATTCGGTGCGTGTTATAAACGATCACCTCTTCCATGACCGCTTTAAGGATATCCTCTTTGGTTTTGAAATGGTGAAAGATACTCCCGGACTG
>JBFJVR010000216.1:0-5289 GCA_041624095.1 Oleiphilaceae bacterium | reverse complement strand
CTCGTATAGCTTTCTGATTCGCGTCAGTGACCTGGACGGCATAGACAACCTGAAAACCATTTATGTTTACGACACGCAAAACGATCTTTATTACTACATTCTGGGTGGCCCTGACGATATTCCCCAGTCTGAAAACTACAGTGTTTACTATGATCTTTTCGAGCAGATTTTTTACTACCCCCTGAGTCTGGACCGAGTTAATCTGAGCGGCTGGCAAGTAGTAGCGGAAGACCTTAGCGGCAAGGTCTCGCGACGAAACTTTGAGTTTGTACTGCCAAACAATGCGCCTCCCGGCAACGAAGAATATGTTTATTCTCCTGCCTACTCTTCGCCTGACCTTAACGGTGTGCCCGCCCTAGAGGCCATGACCATTGCTGACAACGCCTTAAGCTTCGAACGCGACATCGGCAATCAGTTCTTCACGATTGAGCTCCAAACCGAAGATGCGCGCGCCACGCACTATTCCGTTCGCTTTTATGACGGCACCTCAAATTCCAACTATGTGGGCTGGGTACGCTCCGATAGCCCATCTATCGTCAGCTCCCCTATTGTATTTGGGCAAAAAACCGTCTTGACCTTGCCTTGGTCGGAGATAAGTCTCGCGCGAGGCGTATCCGCCGACCAAATTCAGGGTGCACACATCGTGCTCTATAACGACCCGGTAGATGTTATTTACTCCGACGACTATCAATGGTTCTCTTACCTTGGCTATTCGGAGTTTCTGACACTGCCGCCCGAAATAGATTGAGGGGCTTAGGAATACCCTTCTTTTTAGGGCATAAACTGCTATCCTGTGGCTCCGCTATAAACCCCGCAAAGGAGTCTGATCATGATTAAAGCCTACGCCGTGCTCGAACCCAAAGGCCAGCTCAAGCCTTTTGAATACACACCTGCTGAACTGGGCCCAAACGAAGTCGAAATAGAAGTACACTACTGCGGCCTTTGCCATAGCGACCTCAGCATGATCAACAATGAATGGGGGCAAAGCCGCTACCCGCTCGTCCCCGGGCACGAGGTCGTCGGCGTGGTCCGCAAGCTGGGCCAGCAAGTGAGCCATCTGGCATGCGGCGATAAAGTCGGGCTCGGCTGGCATTCCGGCTACTGCAATCATTGCTCGCCCTGCCAAAGTGGCGATCACAATCTCTGCGCCTCGGCACAAGGCACGATCGTAGGTCATCATGGCGGGTTCGCCGACAAAGTCCGCGCCGCGGCAAACAGTGTAGTAAAACTCCCTCAGGGAATGAATATGGAAACCGCTGGCCCGCTTTTTTGTGGCGGCATTACTGTGTTTAACCCCTTAATTCAGTTTGATATTAAGCCTACCAGCAAGGTCGCGGTGGTTGGCATTGGCGGGCTAGGACACCTTGCATTGCAGTTTTTGCAGGCTTGGGGTTGCGAAGTCACGGCCTTCACCTCATCACCTGCAAAGCGCGAAGAAGCACTGTCGCTCGGAGCCCACCATACTCTGAACTCCCGCGACGCGAGTGAAATAAAAGGTGCACGCGATCGTTTTGACCTGATTATTTCGACGGTAAACGTCAAGCTAGACTGGAACCTGTATCTCAGTACGCTTGCCCCCAAAGGCCGACTGCACTTCGTTGGCGCTACGCTCGAACCACTCGACGTCAATGTTTTCTCACTGATTTCCGCACAACGCAGCATATCGGGCTCTCCGGTTGGCAGCCCTGTCAGCATCTCGAAGATGCTTGATTTTGCCCAGCACCACGACATTCAACCCGTTGTAGAGGTGTTCCCTATGGAGCAGGTAAACGAAGCCATAGAACACCTTGACAGTGGTAAAGCGCACTACCGAGTGGTACTGAAAAATCCCGTAAGCGACGCATAAAAACCAGCCCCCCTTATCTCAGGCCTAATGGCAGCCGAGCCTCCCTTTGGTCGGCTGCAGATACTTTACTTGCAGTTACATAAGCACACAAAAAGACACCACTGCTCACACAAAGAGAGTGGTAAATAATGCAAAACTTTCTAAAATTGAGCCACTCCTCACATTCTGCACAATAAGAAGGAGCGCTCTACATAAGGTTCTCGGGGGAGGGACACATCCAATGAACAAACAGCAGATCATTTCACAAATCAACGCCATTTTTGAACAATCCTGTCGAGACGTGTTTACCGGCTTGGACTGCGCCTTTCTGGATGCCAAACCACCCGAATCAGACGTCGTTGCTTCGACTGTAGAAATTGACGCCAGCTCTTCGGATCTTTATCTCGATCTTCAATTGCAAATCCCAAAAGCCATTCTGCAACTTAGCCACCCGATGCGCGACTCAGATATCGACATGAATGACGAAGTCATTCAGGACTGGAACCTTGAGTTAGCAAACCGCATTCTCGGCAAGGTAAAAGGCCGGCTAGCTACACGAGCCGGACAACTGAAACTTGGCCTCCCTGTACAAAAACAGCAGACCGACGATGATCATGTAAATGACAATGCAAACAGTACCACCATGTTTTTTGAGATCGAACATGAAGTGTTTGCCTGCCAGCTGCGCATCGAAATTCTTAATGACAAACTAGAACTTGAAACAACGGAAGAGGATGCTCTCGAAAGCGAAGGAGAGCTGGAACTGTTCTAAAACGTGTATGGGCTCAGCTCGGCCCGCGTTATGCCCATCCATCATCTAGCATCGTTTCGCCTAATCCGGCTAAAGGTGCTATTCAGGGGCGCTGGCACTCATCTTCTTTAGGCGAAACACTGCAACGGATTTTCCATAGCAAGGTCAAGGCCTTAGGGTCGAATCGCTGTTCCACCTTCAGGGTCAGCCGAATATCCTTATAGAACTCCTCGAGCGTTTCTTTCGTCGCCTCGCTGGTATGTATCCAATAACGCGGAGGAATGCTTGCTTCAGCTTCGTCAATCAGCGCCAATACGTCACTTAGACGACTCACCATATATCGCCGCATATTTCGCCCGAAATCATCCGAAAACTCGGATTTTCGCGCTACCGCCTGCAGCATACCGTAAAACATACGCACATCCATGATGCCACCTTTATCGCCCAAGCCCCGGTATAGCTCGAAGGTGTTGTAGGCCAGCGCCGGCATCAGCACAATATCCACCCGCCCCTCGTTAAAGCTATGGGCAAAGGTAGACAAGGTTTCGGGAATCGGCGTCGCGGAAGCCAATTCGGCAAAGGTTGTTGTTTGGATGTCGTTGTTTAATACAGCGATTTTCTTATTGCGGAAATCATCTATGGTATCGATGCTACGGTCGTTTACGAAGGCAAACATCGAACCGACAGGCAGCGAAGCAACAACCTCGTAACCATCCATTGACATCAACTCTGTCGCCTTAGGCGAGGCAATTGATGCCATGGCTTTACGCAGTTTTCGCTCGGAGGTCAGGCCACCGATGGCATCGAGGGTTCCGGCAAATTGCACAAAATCACGTGATAAAATCGCCGTTACGATTGCTACATCGCACTTACCATCTGCCAAGTCGCTGGCGGCAAGGTTTTCATCCTGGTAAGAAATAAACTTTAAATCGAGTCCCCAGTTAATAGCCTCGGGGATCAGGTCTGCAAAAAAGGCCATAACCGGCCCGGTTTTACCCACTGGGTCCCAGGTGCACACTGTCTTATGCTCCAGGCCTGCAGCAAAAGAAACTGGACTTAGCATAAGCAACAAACAAACCAATGCGGCGGATGTCGTAAGTGAACTGGATCTGGGCTGTTTTGGGTTCATTGGTTTATCAATTTCTTCGTCTAATAATAAGGGTAATTGGCTATTATGGGCTGCGAGCTGCATTATCCAACAATTTAGCGGGAATAAAACCTTTACTAGCGTGCACTGTTAACAGTCTTTAGCTTTACCTGCTTCACATACGGAAGCTTTTGGACTTAACTTGCCGCAGATAAATGGGTATTGTTAAGTCCTCGATAATTTGACCCTTTTATGACAAGGCCTTACCCCTATATGCCCGCCAGAAAGTGCTACCGTTTAACCCTGCTTAGTTTCCTTATCTGTCTGCTTGCCCCCCTCAGCTACGCCAGCGAGCCGCCGCCTAATCTCGACTTTATCGGCGGCTATTTCGAGGGCGAAATTTATCGCTGTTATGCGGAGCCCTGCTTTACCATCCACCGGGAATCCTACCCCGAAGCAAATAACATCGTATTTAACGAATATGACTGGCCGCATTGGCTCGACCTGGACGACAACTGCCAAAACGAGCACGTACAGATGTTATTCAATACCAGCCTCACAGACACCAAGCACCTTGGTGGCGACCCTTGCGATACTGTTATCGCAGGCCATTGGGAAGACCCCTATTCTGGCACCACTTACTACGATGCCAAAGAGCTCGATGTTGACCACATTATCAGCCTGCGGGAAGCCCACCAATATGGTGCCAGCGGCTGGCAAAGAAACAAGCGTGCCCTGTTTGCCAATGCGCCCAATAATTTGATAGTCGTCTCGGCAAAACTGAAGGCCGAGCGCCAGCAAAGGTCGGCGAGTGAATGGATGCCACCCAATGAAAACTATTGGTGTGACTATGTTGTCCGCCGAGAAATGGTCGCGCGACAATTCAAGCTCTACCTCCCGCTCAAAGAACAGGAATTCAACAAACAAATTAAAACCCTGTACTGCAAGTACTGAGTCACTTAATCATTACCGTTTACGGTGCTTTGTCACGCAGAACACTGTGCCGAATCGCCTTGGACGTAGCCCTCAAAGCAGCAAAAACGCGTTTATTCACGCCCTTATGAACCTGCTGAGTCAGCTCGGCAACCGGCTTTGTGGGTGGTATTTTGGTGAGGACGGAATAGCTCTCATCCGCAATGGAGTCCTGCAGCAGCTCAACCGTATCGACCGTCGCATCATACACACCCAAGGCTAAATCCATCCATGCACTCAAGGGTACCGGCTTCGCCTTTAATCTCGAAGCAGGAGCGCACGACTTGTTGCCGCTTCCCATTGTCACTTCTCGACAGGCTGCATAACGTCCTGCTTCGGCAAGATATCGCGCGCGAATCACGCTAAACACGCGTCGGGAGTGTGCCAGTGGAACATGTGCGATACCTTCGATAAACACCCTGTCGCTATCTGCGGGTGCCGAGCCAGGGCAGGCGCTGTCGACCTGCACCAGACTATCGCCAAACACCTTGTTCAACCACTCCGCCTCACTCTTGAACATCGCTCCACTGATAAAACAATGTTTGGCCTGCGGATAAAACTCTCCCAAGCCTTCGTCGTACTTCAAACCATAACGAAGATCTTGAATACCTGTACTGCGCACATCGATCCATTTTGACCAATGACTGATATACT
>JBFJVR010000215.1:0-5289 GCA_041624095.1 Oleiphilaceae bacterium | reverse complement strand
GGGTCATTACCTATAAACTTTTCTCCAATGATAAAAGCTTGGGCCAACCCGTCGGGTGACGGCTGTACAGCATAAGAAAGCGAAATGCCAAATTGAGAGCCATCTCCCAACAATCGCTGGAATGCTGATTGATCTTCGGGAGTAGTAATTATCAGGATATCGCGAATTTTCGCCAGCATGAGAACCGACAAAGGGTAGTAGATCATCGGCTTGTCATAAACCGGGAGCAACTGCTTGGATACGCCCATCGTTAAGGGGTAAAGTCGGGTACCCGAGCCTCCCGCCAATATAATACCTTTCATGTTTTTCCCTCCC
Source organism: Oleiphilaceae bacterium (assembly GCA_041624095.1). Taxonomy (GTDB): domain Bacteria; phylum Pseudomonadota; class Gammaproteobacteria; order Pseudomonadales; family Oleiphilaceae; genus PZPK01. The sequence continues at coordinate 4,974 of JBFJVR010000215.1, read as the reverse complement.
TCATTTAACGACTAAATGCCTAAACGTTGCCGGTTATAGGATCCGTCCAATACTCTTTGCCACCATGTTCGGTTTTCCAGAAACCAAGCTACCGTTTTTCTCAAACCGGTCTCAAACGTTTCCTGCGGCCTCCAACCTAAGTCCTGTTCTATTTTTGACGCATCTATTGCGTAACGAACATCGTGCCCCGGACGGTCTTGAACGAAAGTTATTAAGTCTGAATAATTATTCAAACCCTTTGGCTTATCGGGCTGAAACTCCTCAAGAAGTGTACAGATTCCCCTAACCACATCGATATTCGTTTGCTCATTGTGGCCGCCTATATTGTAGGTTTCGCCTATTTCTCCAGCCATCGCCACCTTGAGCAGAGCACGTGCATGGTCTTCGACATAGAGCCAGTCACGAATCTGCATGCCATCGCCATAAACAGGTAGGGGTTTTCCCTCAAGGGCGTTCAGAATAACTAGCGGAATGAGTTTTTCAGGAAAGTGATAAGGCCCATAATTATTGGAGCAATTCGTCACCACAACCGGTAAGCCATAAGTTCTATACCAAGCCCGAACCAAATGATCACTAGATGCTTTGGATGCAGCATAAGGGCTGCTAGGCTCGTAACTGCTTTGCTCGGTAAACAGATCCTCTTTACCATGAAGGTCACCAAACACTTCATCGGTAGATACATGATGAAAGCGAAATGACCGTTTTTGCTCGTCGGCCAAACGGTTCCAATAAGACTTAGCGGCTTCAAGCAATTGAAAGGTTCCAACGATATTGGTTTGAATAAAGTCTGCAGCTCCGTCAATAGACCGATCAACATGACTCTCTGCGGCAAGGTGCATTACTAGGTCTGGAGCATGCTGGTCAAAGACACGAGTAAGCGATGCATGGTCACAAATATCAACTTGTTCAAAAGCATATCGTTTTGAATCAGACACGCTTTTTAGTGAGTCTAAATTACCCGCGTAGGTGAGCTTATCTACATTCACAACGTTATGGTCAGTATCTTCGATGATATGACGCACAAGCGCGGAGCCAATGAAACCTGCTCCACCGGTTACGAGTATTTTCATTTACTATCAACCCTACTGCTTAGCATTTGTCTCGTTCGCATTACTTTTACCCTATAAACCAACCTTTTCAACCTCTCCAAACGCCCATAAAGCTCTTGCTTTAGCTTTGCCCAGAGTGAAGTTTTTTCTTTGGCGTTACGCACGATGTCACTGCTGTTGTCGGCAACCATTACCGGGAAGGGCATTAAGCTGTAACAGTCGACGCCATGCTTCCAGTAGCGATCCATATAGTCGTCTACGGCAATCGCCCACTTTTCAGCATATTCGACCAGCGCTTTTGCGGCACGGGGGTGGAGCACGTAACACAAGGTACCCGAGGGGCCACGCACATGATCAACCAGTTCGAAACCTCCTAGCTCGCCAATTCGCTTATAGGGGCGCCGGTGCAAACTGGTGCCAGCCAAACGTAAATAGCCCAGCCGCTCAATCTCTTGTTCAGCGACTTGCATGGCTTTGGGGAATTGCCCCGTTACGTAGACATCGTCTTCCATCACGATAATGGCTTCGTTCAATTCGATGCATTTTTGCCACAGAAGAAAGTGCGAAGCAAAACAACCCAATTCCCCGCCAGCGAGTTTTTTACGGCGGTAACGTTTACGGAGCGTGTCATCATAACGTTCAAATAAGGGATGGGGTGACTTACGCCCATCGATTGCTTCGAAGAGCTCAAAGGGCACACCCAGTGCGTTCAGACGTTTACTGACCTTCTCTCTTCGGGCTTGGGAGCTTGCTAGATTGATGACAAATAGTTTCAACATGAGATTGGCGTGCAGTTTAACGACCGGTTGTGTTGCATTTAAGGCGGCATTATAAGGGCTGGAAAATAGTATTACTAAATATGAATTGCATTTTTTACTCCGAGCCTTTCAAATATCCAGCTGGAACGCTAAAAAGACCAGCCTATGCTTCGCTTTTGTTTAACCCGATTAATGACCCTTAGCTTATGCCTGCTGCCCGGTGGCAAGCTAGCGAGTGAAGAGTTACTCATTGCTTCGGCGAGTAATTTCAACCATGCATTGGAAGTTCTGATTCCTGCGTTCGAAAAGCGCACGTTGCATTCCGTAAAATCCAGCCTTGGCTCATCCGGAAAGCTCTACGCGCAAATACGCCACGGCGCCCCCTTTGATATTTTTCTTTCGGCCGACAGCCTCCGGCCTGCAAAACTCGAAGAGCTGGATAACGCGGTTACGGGGTCTCGCTTTACTTATGCTCTCGGGAGATTAGCGTTATTTTCACCTAGCAACCGAGAGATAGCTAATGAGGCGGAATATTTGCTAAGCCGGCCGGAAATCCGCTTGGCAATGGCGAACCCCAAGCTTGCTCCTTATGGTTTGGCCGCCGAAGAGGTCATAGCTGCACTATCGCTTACAGAGCATTTTAAGGGACGCATTGTTGCGGGAGAATCCGTTGCTCAGGCATTTCAGTTTGCCTGGTCTGGCAATGCAGACGCTGGTTTCGTCGCCTATTCACAGGTATTAGCCTGGCAGCGTGACGAGCCCAACAATAACGCGCATGTCTGGTTGGTGCCGGCTTCGATGCACTCCCCGATAGAGCAACAGGCGGTACTACTTAAACACGGAGAGACAAATCCTGCCGCGCGCGAGTGGATGCGTTTCATCACCAGCAAGGAAGCACGCGACATCATTACGCGCTTTGGCTATGATGTTCCCTCCTACTCAGTAACCATTCCGATAAGCGATAAGCGATAAGCCATGACTCATGATGACTGACTGGCAACCCATTGTACTCAGCGCCAAACTGGCGAGCCTGACAACACTGATATTGCTGTTACTGGCAACACCCTTGGCTTGGTGGCTATCGCGAACCCAAAGTCGCTTTAAGCACGTCATCACCTCAATCGTGTCGCTGCCTCTGGTACTCCCCCCTACTGTGCTTGGTTTTTACTTGTTAGTGTCGATGGCACCCGGCGGCATACTCAACGATGCTTTTACCCCGTTCGGTATCACCCCTTTGGCCTTTTCGTTTACCGGTTTGGTCATCGCATCCGTCATATATTCACTACCTTTTGCGGTGCAACCCTTACTCAATGCCTTCGAACATCTCGATAACAAGTTGTTAGAGGCCGCTGCGACCTTACGCGCCAGCCCCAGGGATCGCTTTTGCTCCATTGTTTTGCCCCTTGCGCGGCCCGCTTATTTAAGCGCGGGCATCCTGACCTTCGCGCACACAGTCGGGGAGTTTGGTGTAATACTGATGATTGGTGGCAATATACCCGGCGAAACCCGCGTGCTTTCGATCGCCATTTATGACCATGTCGAAGCGCTCGAATACAGCCAGGCTCACTGGCTTTCGGGTGGAATGATCCTATTTTCATTTGTCGTACTTTATGCCTTGTACAGGCTAAACGACCGGGCTACGACAAAACAAAGTAGCTGGGCCTCATGAGCGAAGCGCAACAGAAAAATACGATCAAACTGTCGTTTCAAGCAACACTTGAACACTTCACACTCGATATCGACTGCCAAATCCCAAATAAGGGTTTGACCGCGATTTATGGCCATTCAGGCTCTGGAAAAACCACCTTACTACGTTGCATAGCTGGGCTGCATGCCGCACCGGGATACCTGCGAGTAGGCGACGTGGTGTGGCAAGATGAGCATCTCAACCTACCCACTCACAAGCGCAAGCTCGCTTACGTTTTTCAAGACGCGTGCCTGTTCCCGCATATGAATGTTGCCGATAACATTGCCTATGGGTACCGCCGTACAGCAGACACAAAGCGTTCCTTAAGTCTTGACGACCTTATCCCTTGGTTGGGTTTAGCCCCCTTGCTAAAGCGCTGTACTACAACCCTTTCGGGCGGCGAAAAGCAGCGCGTAGCTATAGCAAGGGCGCTGGCGACAAGCCCAGACCTGCTCTTGCTCGACGAGCCTTTGTCGGCGCTCGATAGCGAGAGTAAAAATACGATACTGCCTTATTTGGAACAGCTACACCGAGAGGTATCGATCCCGATGATTTACGTCAGCCATTCATTGTCAGAAATAACTCGACTGGCTGACCACTTACTTACGCTAAAGAACGGAAAACTAATTTCTGCCGGAGCACTTAGTGACGTATTGTCAGATGCGGCATTCCCATTATCGGGCGACGATGAACCCGGTGTCGTGCTTAACGGGCACATTGTTCAACGCGATGAAAAATGGGCGCTCATGCAGGCACAAATTGGCGGCCACTGCTTGTGGCTTAAAGCAAATGGAGCGCGCGTTGGCGATAAGGTGAGGCTCCGTTTGCTGGCGCGTGATGTAAGCCTGAGTCGCACACGTAATACAGAGCAAAGCATTCTTAATATCTTACCTGCGCGCCTGTTGTCGATCAGGCCCGACACTCACCCCGCAAACGTGTTAGTAACATTGAGTCTGGCAACACAGGCTGAACACCACAACACAAAAATACTCGCCCGAATCACTGCCCGTTCAGCAGAGGCTTTGGCACTGAAAGACGAATCCGCGGGGGAAGGAACGATTTGGCTACAGGTAAAATCAGCAGCAGTGATCGAGTAAAAACCTACTGGCCTACCAAGGTTCAAGACGACTAAATAAATATAGTTGTCTATACTGACTTCCAATCACAAAAGCTTTCACGACGATTTTGCTTAATAGACATCAATGTCTTAATCCGGTGCTTACATGAAAATAAAACAAAAATTACCTATCGCGTTTACTTCAATGGCTATCATACCGGTCATCCTGGTTAGCATAGTCTTAGGATACCAAGCGTTCACCAATGCAAAAACTGCGATTGAGGAGCAGGCAAAATCACACCTCACATCGGTTAGAGACATCAAAAAGCAGCAAATCGAAGGTTACTTTCAAACCATTGAAAACCAAGTGCTCACCCTTTCAAGTAGCCGCATGATAATCGATGCAATGAAAGGCTTCACGCC
>JBFJVR010000214.1:0-5306 GCA_041624095.1 Oleiphilaceae bacterium | reverse complement strand
GCCTCGCACCAGCTAAAGCCTGCGCCGCTTCAGCCAACTAGCCTCAGCTACGCAGCGAATAGGGCTTAGGCTTCTTGCCGCAGCCCCCAAAAAGCCTCATGCATTGCCCTTCACTTCTTCCTGATAAACCTCTCGCTCTTCTTCCTCGCCATACTTCAGGAAGTAGTACGATAGTGCAGGCAGCAAAGTGAGTGCTCCCACCATATTCCATAGGAACATAAAGGTAAGCAAGATACCCATATCAGACTGAAACTTGATCGGGGAGAAAATCCATGTCGCAGTGCCTATTGCCAGCGTTAATCCGGTAAATGCTACCGCTTTGCCTGTTGACCTTAGCGTATGAAAATAGGCTTCCTGAAGCGTCAAGCCTTCTTCGAGCAGTTCGGTCAAGCGACTGAATATGTAGATCCCGTAATCGACTCCCAGACCTACCCCCAAGGCAATAATTGGCAGTGTGGACACCTTAACGCCGATACCCAGATAAGACATCAACGCGGTACATAATACGGAGGTCATTCCCAACGGCAGCACCACACAGATTACCGCACGCATCGAACGATAAGCCAATAAGACCATAATGCCGACCACGGCATAGACGACTAGCATCATAAAGTCCTGTGATGCTTCAATGACCTGATTGGTGGCGACTTCTATGCCTGCATTCCCTGCGGCCAACAAGAACTTTGCATCCTCGGAGTTATAATCGGCAGCAAAGTCTTCAACCACGTCGACAACACGCTGCAGAGTTTCGGCCCTGTGGTCGTTAAGAAAAACGAATATCGGAGCCAAACTGCAGTCGCCATTAATAAAACCACTCGGCGTCTGCTGTAGTGATGTATCAATGATTTTTTGATTGCGGGACAATTCCAGCCACTTGTAACTCCCCTCGTTAAAGGCTTTGGTAACCCCCTTCGAAACATCGACAATGGATACGCTTAACTGCACCCCTTCGGTATGATTCAATTGCCACTGCAGACGCTCCATCGCATCCATATTAGGGTAAGCATTGCAGCGCTCTGGGGGCGTTTTGACCATGAGCACCATGACGTCGGCGCTGGTAGAGTAATTAGACGTGATAAAGTCATTGTCTTTGTTATAGCGCGAATCAGCGTGCAGTTCGGGCGCACCGGCATCGAGTTCACCGATTTTCAGGTCCTTCGATAAATACAAGCCTCCGGCCAGTCCGAGCTGGGCAATCAAGATCAGCGATAGTGCCCCGCGGTGGCTCGAAAGTTTAGCGACAAAATCCCAAAAAGGGTTGGGGTTCTGCTCCAAGTGTTGCACATGAGCAATGCCCTGCTTCGTCACGCCAAGATAAGACACAATAATTGGCAGGAGTATCATGTTGGTAATAATGATACTTGCAATACCCACACTCGCTCCAACCGCAAGGTCCTTAATTACATCGACGTTAATCAACACCAGGGTAAAGAAGCCGATGGCATCACTAATCAGCGCCAGCATGGCGGGCATGTAATGATGCCTGAAAGTACGAATTGAGGCCGCGAGGGGGTCATTCCCCATACCTACCTCATGGGTAATACCGTTGATAAACTGTACGCCATGGCTTATCGCTGTTGCGAACACTATAAAGGGAATCAATACCGAATAGGGGTCCAGACCGTAACCCAAACTGCGCATCAGGCCAATTTGCCAGATTACGGCGATCACCGAACAAATGACCGTCGCCAGTGTGCTGATCATGCAACGGGCATAATAATAAAGCAGGGTTGTGGTGATGAGCACGGCAATAAGGAAGAAAGAAACGATTGAGCCCAAACCTTCAATCAAGTCGCCAATTTTCTTTGCAAAACCAACTATATGCACTGAAATAGGGGCGTCTGGGCCAGCATATTTGTTGCGTACGCGCTCTTCGAGCAATAAAGAAAACGCCAGATAATCGAGTTTCTCGCCCGTCTCAGGATTTTTCTCGAGCAAGGGGACATATACGATAGTTGATTTAAAATCATTCGCGATCAAGCGGCATACCTGCCCGGAGCGCAATATATTCTGCCTCAGCATTTCAAGGCTTGCTTCGCTACCATCATAACTATTGGGAATCACCGGCCCGCCAGAAAAGCCCTGTTCTGTCACCTCAACCCAGCGAACATTTGGCGTCCACAATGATTTCAGGCCTGAACGATCAACACCCGGCAAATAAAATACTTCATCACTGATTTTCTCCAGTAAATCCATATACTGCGGAGAAAAAATATCACCTTCCTTCGCAGCTACCGAAATACGGATAAAATTGGCCAGATTTTCTAGATCATTGCGGTTTTCGAGAAAATTTACAATGTAAGGGTGCTCTAGGGGAATCATGCGCTCCAGGCTAGCATCCGGCTTGATTTTGCTGGCGTGATACGCAAAAAACAAACTCAAAAGCAAAAACCCCACCATAATGAGCACCCGATTGCTGAACACAAGATGCTCCAACAGTGGCTCGCCCAGATTCGAAAACATTGACTGCTTATTATTCTTCATTTCGTCTCACTAAATGATAGCTGCGCCGTGCAGACCGTAAGATCTGTATCGGCCGCCGCAGCTCAGTATTTAACGGTTTGCAGGCCATGCTCACCACTAAGAAGCATATCGCCATTATTTAACAAACAGACGCCCGTATAGGTTTCGAGGCTACCCTTATCCAACCTGGCCAAGGCACCCTTTGCTCGTCGGCCAAGAATCACGCCAGACTGCCCGACCAGAACCAGTTGATCATCCAGACGATCAGATGCGAGAAGACTTGTTTCGACACCGGTTTCTACAGCTAACCATGACTGACCATAGTCTTCAGTAAAAAATACGTTGCCACGCAAACCAAATGCATAAGCGGCACCGTCGTCTGTTCCCTGTTCAAGTCCGAAATATGAACCCTGATACGGGCCGTAAAGTGCCTCCCATGAATCGCCGTCATCCTGCGAAACAAACATCTGCCCTGCCTCACCAACAATCATCAGGCTGCCATTGCCTAGCGTTGTCATGGCATTCAGGTGGTAACGGTCAAAATTTTCCAAACGCCCAGCAATGTTCTCCCAGCTCTGGCCTCCATCGTCCGTCTTAAAGAAAAAACCGTAGGCGCCCAGCACAAAACCGGTCTTGGCGTCTTTGAACCATACGGCCAACAAAGGTTTGGCTGGCCCGGAAGCCGCGTCTAGCGTGGCATCTTCGAGGGCGAACTCGGCATCCTCCAGCGCATACGCGAGACCTTCTTCATCTCCACTAGCCCGTTGAAGTTGCTCACGCAATGTTTTCACTCTCGCCTCAGCCTGTTTTAGCACCAGCGCATTGGCTTCACGCCCATCAAATTGTTTTTCCCACGTACTGCCCGCATCACGAGTATGAAGCACCACACCACTATGGCCTACCACCCAACCATGTGTCTGATCGGGAAAGTGCATCGCCACCAAACTTACTGAAACCGGCACGCTCGCTTGCTGCCAGCGCTTACCCTGATCATCTGAATAAACAATAAGCCCCCGCGCGCCCACCGCTATAATTCGTTCGCCGACCAATTGCACATCGAGCATCAAGTCTTTGCTTGGCTCGGGGTAGAAAGCCGCTGGTGTTTCTAGCCGGTCGTCCAGCGGCTTCGAGCCCATGGCGTTCCCAGTACACAGCGCAAGCAACACGCCAAACAAAAAAGAGGACCTAAGGACTAAAAACATTCTGGATGCCTACTCTCATCGGATATCAAGGTGCTATGATTAATTTGCTACACTTCAAACCTGCGCCTTAGGGAAATCTCTTCCCCTATTGCTACCGTATAAAGTGTATAGACCATAGGCGGCAATCAGGCCACCCAGGCATAGAACGAGAACAACAAAAAATGCCCTATATCAGTATGCGCGATGGACGAGAAATATATGTCCGACAACACGGCCAAGGGGAACCCGTCATTCTCTTACATGGCTTTGGCATGCAGTCGTCGCAGTGGCTGCCTTTTACCCTTCCGCTAAGCAGACGCGGTCATTTTATTTTGCCTGACTTTAGAGGCTTTGGCCGCTCACACTCCGTTAGTCACAACCAGCAATGTGCCGTGCGTAACTATGCCGAAGATCTGGTCGATATCATCGCAGCATTAAAGCTTACACATTTTAAACTTGGTGGTATTTCGATGGGCGCACTGGTCGCCCTCACCTACTTGGTCGACTACGCCCCGCAAAATCAGGTAAAGCATTACTTGCATATCGACCAAGCGCCGAAGTGCCTGAATTCGCATGACTGGCACTGGGGGCTGTTTGGTGAACACAATCAAACCCGCATCGCATCGGCCCGCATATTAATCGCACAACTCAAGCCATATATTGCTGCCGAATGTGCTTACGAAGAATTACCAGATACCCTGAAGGAACAACTTTGGATACAACTAGGCGATTTTTTTGCCAGCGCACTATCAAAAAACCACCACAAAAAGGCAGCTCGCCTGTTGTGTCAGCAAGAAACCTTAATTACCAAACTAATCCCTACCTCTAACTGGCAAGCCTATATTCATTGTCTGAAAGCTTATCTGGAACAGGATTATGATTTGCGCACGAGATTACCCGAACTGAGCACACCGGTCAGCCTGATAGTAGGAATGAAATCAGAAATGTACCCTTGCCCGGGACAACTGCGGATGGCGGATCAACTAAGCAACTGCGAAGTCATCCCGTTTAGAAAGAGTGGGCATGCACCACTTATCGACCAACCCCTCAAGTTTATGCATGAGTTACGCCGTCTGGCTACTCGATAAACCCGCAGCCCTAATACACCGCCTAGCCAGATACGCGCTCAACAACCACCTTGCTCAAGCGGCAAACTTTACTCTCCGCCTTGCCGGACCGCTCCATGGCTTTGCGTAAAGCAAGTAGCGTGTCACTCTCGCCGGCCTGCAACGCAGGCTGTAGCTCTTCGAGCAGCGTTAGGCTCTCACTAAAGAATGCAGGCTCCGCGCCCAAATAACATTTGAAGTGACTAAGTGCCGCAATCTGCCCTAGAGCGAACAAGGCCTCCTCAAGCGCTGGCTCTACCGTTTCACCCGCTTGAGGCTGGGTTTCATTGAGTTTGCGCAAACTGAATTCTGGCCCCAGTTGAGCCAAGCCTGCTTCGACTCCACGCTTTAAACTGTAATCGTGCGCCGACAAAGAACGCAGCTGTTTATCGGTGCTGCGCACTACATCCAACTGCTCTGGCAGGGTCTCCCAGTGAGCCCCATACTCGTCATAAAGTCGCGTCACCCCGGAATCCATCCCTACCGGCAACATAAAGACCAAGGCCAGCGCCATCGCTAAACCTGTCGCTCCGCCCGTCGCCATGACGGCGCGAAT
>JBFJVR010000213.1:0-5333 GCA_041624095.1 Oleiphilaceae bacterium | reverse complement strand
TTTCGGCTTCTAGTTTGTCGTTATTAATAAGTGAAGCTTTGTGCTCACTCACCATTTTTTCTATGTGGTAACCCAGACCACACCCGAGGAAAACGATAAGCGGGTAGAAATCTTCGAGCCCATAGAAACGAAAATTTTCTTTGCGAATGGGCGATTCTTTTAACAGCTCGTTCACTGCTAATTGTCCAAAGCGAGGAAACGCATAATGCCCATGATACGGGGGACTAAAAGAACATACTTTTTTCCCTTCGCGATATGCTTTTCGGAAGGTCTCTACTTCATTGCCTGCGTACTCTTTGGCGCCAGGTTCATAAATATGGCGCCCTTCCCGAATAAGGTTGACTTCATCATTTTCTGTGAGGATATTGACCTGTAGATTCTGCAGTTTGTAATCCTTGAACAAGCTGTAGATGTCTTTGAAGTGATCGCGAAAATAGGCGAGATTCTTTTCCCTTCTTTTTATAAATGGGTCGAGAGGATTAGCTGCGTCAGACATACATTACATTCCAGACTAATTGTTTATTGTGAATAATGCGTATCGATGATGTCGCTCAAAAGATAAAAAGGCAAGCGGGAATTATTTAACTCCAGCCCGGGGCCGACGGCCACGCAAAAGCGGCAATTGCCCTCCGCTATCGTAATGTAAACATCATCACTTTGATTACTTTGCTTGTTTTCAAGCTTAGCACAAATTCAATTATCTCCTTGTTTATATTGAACTTATTTCCTCTATAAGACTTTCTGGCACAGCCATTGCTTTAACCAAGAAAAACTTTGTCTCGTTTTATTCGACAACGTAGCTCGCTCAATGCGTGCCTCAGTCAAACTTAAACCTGACATGTGCCGTATGTTTCAGTAAATGGGGGAAGACGATGCCTCAAATAATCAATACCAATATTGCATCAATCAATGCACAGCGTAATCTGGATAAATCGCAAGGTGAAAACCAGACCGCGCTACAACGATTATCTTCAGGTCTTCGCATTAACAGTGCGAAAGACGACGCTGCAGGTTTGGCGATTTCCACCCGTTTCACAGCTCAAGTCCAAGGGCTCGCGGTGGCGATACGAAACGCAGGAGATGGCGTTTCGCTAGCACAAACAGCAGAAGGCGCCTTAGGCTCAATGACCGATAACCTGTTGCGTATTCGTGACCTTGCCTTACAAGCAGCGAACGCCACAAACAGCAGCATCGACCGGGAAGCCCTAAACGAAGAGGTTAACCAGCTGATCGCCGAGATCGAACGTGTGTCGACGCAAACCGCCTTTAACGGTACGAAATTGCTCGATGGTACATTCCGTGACGTTACTTTCCAGATTGGCGCGAACGAAGGTGAAGTGGTTTCGTTCGGCATCGAAGGCACAACGACAGACAAGTTAGGCACCTCGCCTACTGACGGCATCTCATCAGAGCCTGAAGCTGCCGCATTGCAAGCTGGCGACCTGGTGATTAACGGTGTCGCAATCGGCGCCTCAAGTGGCGTCGACGACGCGTTCTCTAGTGGTAGCCAAAGCGAATCTGCCATCGCTAAAGCTGCTGCAATTAATGCAGTTGCTGAACAAACTGGGGTAACGGCCGCGATTAACGGCACATTTATAGGCGGCACAACGAGCTTCCTGGCGACATCGCAAAACGTTTCGATAACGATTAATGATGTGTCGATCAACCTGTCTTCGTCATCAACACTGTCGGACCAGGTCAATTTAGCAAACGTTGCTTCAGCAATTAACGAAGTGTCTGGTCAGACAGGTGTAACGGCTTCGTTCTCTGGCAACCCTTCACAAGGCGTTCAGCTTACAGCGGCCGATGGACGGAACATTATAGTACGCAGCACCACTGTAAACACTAACGAGTTTGGTTTACCCGCATCTGACACCACTGCCGCGGCAGGCGTGACCTATAGCGGCACCTTTACCTTGATATCCTCCGACGGCAGCACCATTGCACTTGATACCACAACAGGTAATATTGGCAACGCTGGCTTGGCAGTAGGTGAATACAGTGGCAACAACTCAGGTGCGGTAAGTGACGAAGTGCCCGGAAACGACCTCCTCGCTGGTGATCTTGTAATCAATGGCGTACCCGTAGGGCCTAGCCTTGATAACTTTGATACATCCTCGAATGTACAACGTTCAGAAAGCGCGATCGCCAAAGCGGTAGCAATCAATGAAGTGTCGGATAGAACTGGCGTAACCGCAAAAGTGAATGCAGCGATTCTAACCGGCGGAACCATCACGACTACCTCATCGGCCAGCGGCAGTATTGACGTTAACGGTGTTCAAATTAACATCTCGTACGGCAGTAATGATTCGGTAGCGGATCGCCAGAACTCTATTGTTACCGCCATCAACAATAAATCAGGACAAAGTGGCGTCAGGGCTGAGGCATTTGGCAGCACCTTCCGAGTTATTTCTGATGACGGCCGAAACATTAGTATCGATAACTATACTGGTGTTACCGGTGCACAGCTGGGTCTCAGTTCAACCGCTGTGGTAACGGGCGTTGTACAGGGAACTATCGCACTTGTCTCCTCGGGTAAAATAGACTTGGGCACCATTACCGGTGGTATATCTAACTCAGGTTTCGAAGTGGGCACCTATGGTTCTGGAGAAGACGGAACGCTGATTCAGGATATAGATATCTCGACTGTTGAGGGCGCCATCCTTGCCCTCGCCGCTGTAGATAATGCTCTGAACACGATTAACCTGCAACGCGCAGACCTGGGTGCGATTCAAAACCGCTTTGAGTCGACGATACAAACCCAGCAAATCACCTCAGAAAACTTATCTGCCTCGAACTCTAGGATCAGAGATGCTGACTTCGCAGCCGAAACTGCTGAGCTGTCCAGAACGCAGGTTCTGCAACAGGCAGGTCTATCGGTACTGAGTCAGGCAAATGCTCAGCCTGAAAACGTGCTCCAGCTACTACAGTAAGGCATTATAAAAATAATATTAGAACTGTATTACGAACCGGCCTAGAGCCGGTTTTTTTATGCTTATCAGCAAGTTAGTAAGAAAATATTCCTGCACAATGTGCTAGTTCTGGCATGGTTATCGCTAATCTTTACTTATACCGGGTAATTACCCCCAAACCACAAAAAAAGCGGAAGAGGTTTACCGACCATGGCAAGTTCAACGTCGCGTTTAAGTGCAGCCACCCCATCATTGTCAATCGAAAGCCAGGCCAACATTGCGCGAGCACTCATTGCCGCCAATGAACTCTACAAAATATCAAACTCAACAGAGTATTCCGAGCACGAGCGCCATCAAGCGCTTGCGGAATCTTCTTCAATGGTAAAGAACATACTTAAAGAGTTACCGTCAGACCCCTCGGCCCTGAATCTGATGGCGCGAATTGAACTAGATCAATCCGAACACGAACATGCCGAAGCGCTGTTGTTAAAAGCACTGGAAATTTCCCCTTCGGATGAAAACACCCTGCTCAATTATGCTTATCTGCTGATTGCCAAGCGTCAGTATGCCGAGGCTGAATCATGCTTTTTGCGCATACTGGAACAAACACCTGGCAGTCACCGGGCTTTTTCGGGTATTGCCTTAAGCAAGCTGCGACAAAAAGACTATCTTGCTGCGTTCAATCACTACAAAAGGCTAATAGAGTTGGGCTATGACTCAACCCTAACCCGCTTGTACTTTCTGGACTCAGTCGAGTTTTTACGTGCTGATGTGTACGACCAAGAGACTGAAGCATTGCTGTTGAAGGCCTTTAGCTGGGAAAACATCGAACACACAAAACTGGCTAATATGGTCACTGGGATAATTAGCGCCAAATACGACCTTAGTAACCCACAAGCCATTATCGATCTCGACCAGCTGATGGATGATAAGTTGCTTATCGCCTCATTGGACAAATGCCTGCTGCCATCAATTGATGTAGAATTTTTGCTGACCGAGATGCGCCGCAGCATTATGACCGAGATTTCGCTCACCCAGAACTTGAGAGATTCGCTCTTACCCGCCGCTATTGCGATTGGACAATACTCGGCGAACAACGATTACGTATTGATGATGTCACAGGATGAAGAGAACGAAGTCTCCCGCCTTGTAGACAAATTGAAAGCCAGCACACTTGGAAGCTGGACTCAGGACGACCTGATTGGTGCGCTTATTACGCTAAGCATGTACGAACCGCTCTATACCCAAACGTTCAGCTACCAGCTTTTGAAGTACGACGTCTCTGAGTGGCCCTCGGCGATTCAACCTTTGCTGTCAGCTAACCTTTACGAACTCAGCAATGAACATATGGCGCAGTTTGACTTGTTTGGAGCCAGCGCTAATAGCCTGATGAACAATGAGATACGGCGCGCGAACCCTCGATGGACCCAGCTGAGTAATTTGCATCGCTCTAACCTTTATAAAGCGCTGTGTAACGAACTTGACGAATCCACCGTGCCGCCACGCTTTGCTCAGGATAAGCTAAAAGTTTTGGTGCTTGGTTGCGGTTCCGGCCAGCGTGCGCTCTATCTGTCTAGATACTTTGAGAATATCGAAGTCTATGGCGTGGACAACTCACGTGAAAATGTCGCGTATGCCAGCCTCAAAGCCAAGCAATTGGGCGACACTTCGGTGCAGTTCATCCATGCAGAATACGACACTGCTTTAATCACCGAACATCAGTTCGATATCATCGAGTTTGGCGACATAGTAAATCATGTCGCTTCACCTCAAGAAGTGATCGAAGAGTGGCAACTGGTGTTGGCCGACGATGGCCTGCTTAGATTCAGCTTCGACTCAAGCAAGGTCAAACAAACCGCAGGAGTCATCACTCAGCTAGTTAAAGACCGACGCCTATCACCAACAGCAGATAACATTCGACATTTGCGCAACGCGATTATGAAAGAAGCAGGCTCTGGCCTTTGGGATAAACTCTTTTCTGACGAGCGTTTTTACAGTGGCTCAGGGTGCCGTGACCTGTTCTTCAATAAACACAATCACTACTTTGATTTAGAGAAACTCGATACCTTGTTAAACGCCTCGGGCCTATCGTTTATTGGCTTTGTCGACCTCGATGCCACCGACAAGCGTCAATCGAACCCTTTAGCACCCTACAGCCTGCTGGCCTGGCACGTTATCGATCAGGACAACGCCCTATTCCCAGAGGCTTACCAGCTATATTGCCGCAAGCAATAAGTAGCAAATGGGGTCAGAGTCGTGACTCTGACCCCATTCCTAGCCGCTGGCGCCATCTTTTAGAAATCGGGTCCGTCGTCCCTGATATTCCAGCCATAGGTGCCAGTAAGCACATCGCGAAACGACTGACTATCTGTTGAATAAGTAGTGTTTATATAAAATCCGACATTTGATTGGACCGCCTGC
>JBFJVR010000212.1:0-5364 GCA_041624095.1 Oleiphilaceae bacterium | reverse complement strand
CACAAATTAAAAAGCCCCGCGATGCGAGGCTTTGTAATTTGGTAGGACTAGGCAGATTATGCGTTGTACTTACCCCTTCGGGGCCAACGTCGCTTCGCTCCGTTGTTGTCTCGCGCTACTTAGCGCTCGGCTCGAACATGCCTTCGGCAGTTCTCATCTGCCACAAATTAAAAAGCCCCGCGATGCGAGGCTTTGTAATTTGGTAGGACTAGGCAGATTCGAACTGCCGACCTCTACCATGTCAAGGTAGCGCTCTAACCAACTGAGCTATAGTCCTGTAAAGTGGCGCGTAATTTATCAGACGATTCAGTTACTTGCAACCACATTAAGCAAATTAAACCTGATAAAAATCTCGATACCAACTGACGAATTTTGCGACGCCATCTTCAATACTAGTGGCCGGCTTGTAATCAACATCTTTAACCAGCGCATCAACGTCTGCATAGGTTGCCAGCACGTCACCAGGTTGCATTGGCAAGAGGTTTTTCTCTGCTTTTTTACCTACGCACTCTTCGATAATTTCGATATAGCGCAATAGCTCACACGGGTTGTTACTACCTATGTTATATAAACGATACGGCGCCTTACTGGTTGCGGAGTCAGGCGAGGCGCCTGTCCACTCGGGGTTCGGTTCAGCGACTTTGTCGAGCGTGCGAATCACACCTTCTACAATATCGTCGATATAGGTGAAGTCTCGTTGATGCTTTCCATAATTGAATACATCAATAGGCTTACCTTCAATGATATTCTTGGTGAACATGAACAGTGCCATGTCGGGTCGGCCCCAAGGGCCATACACGGTAAAAAACCTCAGACCGGTCGTAGGCAGGTTAAACAGGTGGCTATAAGTATGAGCCATTAACTCATTTGCTTTTTTAGAAGCCGCGTACAAACTAACGGGGTGGTCTACGTTGTCGTGAACAGAGAATGGCATAGATTCATTTGCGCCATATACAGAGCTGCTCGAAGCGTAGACCAAGTGCTCTACCCCGTTATGTCGGCACCCTTCTAGGATGTTGGTAAAACCGACAATATTGGCATCAATATAAGCGTGCGGGTTTTCAAGCGAATAACGAACGCCGGCTTGAGCAGCCAGATTGACCACTCTTTGCGGCTGATACTGCTTAAAAACCTTTTCCATCTCGTCTCGATCTTCAATCGAGATTCGAACTTCGGTAAAACCTTTGTAATGCTTGAGCCGCTCAAGACGAGCTTCTTTCAATGCTGGGTCGTAGTAATCATTTACATTATCGACACCAACTACTTCATCGCCACGCTCTAACAAACGAATCGCTAAAGTGGACCCTATAAAGCCCGCCGTCCCGGTTACCAAAATTCGCACACGCTACTCCTTTAAAACAACTTAAAAATCTAATCCGGTGCTTAAATATACACCGCTAATTTCTGCGTCAACGTTGATGTCACTGATATCTTCGATATCCAGGCTGAACTGACGATAGCCCAGTTCGATAAACGCCAGACTGATACCCTGTCGCAAGCGAACCTTTGCATCTGTCAAAGAACTATCCGAATAACTGATTGCGCTTAACTCTGCGCCAAAAGAAAGGTCAGTCAAAGGCAAGGCGATCTCTGCAGAGGCATATAACATAGGTACGATTTCATCTATGTCAGTTTCGCTGCGATTCGATGCATTGTTTTGCTCCTCAATCACCAGACTACCGTCAAAGATTTTTATATCGAGCCCAACATCGACCGATACATAGTTATCCAGTATCTCGTAGTACAACATCAGGTCACTGTGCGTTAGGTCAAGATTGGTTTCGACACCATTGGTATAGGTATTCCCATCAAATGTCGCGGTGAATGTGCCTGTCTCGGTTTCGTCGAGATCTATGTGCTTAATGCGCACATTAGGCAATAGCGGTACCGGGTGTTCTACCGTAGCAGAAATTTCCAAGGCACCTGTATCTTCAAACCCCAAGTCATCCTCTACGTCAACGTTACCACTGCTTGACTCAAAACCACCCGAATAATTAGCCGCCCAGTAACTCGCCTCGACACTACCACCGATGAAATCTGCCTGCGCCAGGCCGGAACCCGCCAACAACGCTACACTTAACAAACCACTCCACTTTTTCATACTCTTTTCACCTTATCTAGGTAACTGATCGCCCAATTCGGGCTCAATCAAATTTAATTCCCAAGCGCTGGCCTACTTCTTCATAGGTCTCAATTACACTACCCAAACCCTGTCGGAATCGGTCTTTATCCATTTTTTTACGGGTTTCCTTATCCCAGATTCGACAACCGTCAGGGCTAAACTCATCACCCAGCACTATCTTGCCGTCAAACAAACCGAACTCGAGCTTATAATCGACCAACAACATACCGGCATCCAAAAACAACTTGGATAAGACCTCATTAACCTTATGGGTCAGACGCTCCATTTCAGTTAATTGCTCACTGCTTGCCCACCCGAACGAAACGCAATGCGAAACATTAATCATAGGGTCATGCAAAGCGTCATTCTTTAGGAATAGCTCAAATGTTGGAGGCGTCAAGCTCATTCCTTCTTCAACCCCCAAGCGACGCACCAAACTTCCGGCAGCGTAATTACGCACCACACACTCCACGGGTATCATCTCTAGCTTTTTAACCAGTGACTCATTGTCGGACAATAACTTTTCGAAATGCGTTGGCACACCTGCTCGTTCCAGCTGCTCCATGACAAATGCGTTAAACTTATTGTTAACCATTCCCTTGCGGTTCAGCTGCTCAACCTTTTCGCCATCAAATGCCGAGGTATCATCTCGAAACACCAACACCATAAGATTAGGGTCTTCGGTGGTAAAAACAGACTTTGCCTTACCTGCGTAGAGTTCCTGAAGTTTTTGCATTAAATCGCGCTCCCAAAACGAGTTGGTCTATAAAAAAGAATAGTGGAATTTTTGACTTTTACCGTGAAATCTCAATTTGGGGGCATCCGTCAATCTAAGATATATGCTCAAAAACGAGATTAAGTAGTGTTTCTGCTTGTTCAGCGGTAAAACGAGGATTAAGTGATTTGGCTCGCACGATAATGCTGCCATTCTCATCGGCGGATAGTTCAAGCGACAAGTTTTGTTCCAGGCGCTTTGATTGGTCCACCGGGCCCAAAGAATACCAACTGCTCAGATCGTCTTCTTGCAGGTAACTGATGTAATAAACGCGCTCTTCGCGGTCAAACTCTGCAACTACAACGCCTGCGGCGTCCAGAGCCTGCCCTAATTCACTCCAAGCTCGCTGAAAAGACAATTGCATTTCAAGAAAACCTATCCCCGCCTCATCCTTTAACAAGCGAACCTTCGACCCACCACCAATATCATTGGCTAACAATGAGTAGCGATTCTCTAGTTTTTCGGAGGTCACGAATTCGCCGATGCGTGACAACATTAGCTTCTCTAGCTCCGGATATACTGAGCGAAGCTGCCATTCCTGAACCACGCGCCCATCACTCGAAGCTTCGAGAACCCTGAGCTCTAGCTCAGCCGTGTTTCGACGCACACCTTGAGCCAATTTTGCCTGGAAATACACCATCTGTTCGGCTGCAATGTTGAATTCTGAATCATTGAGAAGTTCAGGCCTTAAATCTGCGAAGGCCTTTGGTGAGGTCACTAGATAGCCGTCTGTCACGTTCTCGTAATCTAGTTCGATACGATATTCCCCCCAAAAGAAGTCCAGCAAAGGCCATACTTTACCCGGCGCGGTAAAGAGGTGCAGCCAGGTTTGGTCTTCAGCGTTCTCGATAACAAAAGGATCGCTGGTCAGTGCAGCCGTTGCATCCGGAGGGCCGGGTAAAACGTAGTTTGGCGGAAGCGCGCGCTGGTTTTCAATTTCTGGAACCTGATATGCAGGGCGGATTTTATCCGCAGAATACCATTCCGGTACGACTAGTTCCTTCCCTGAACGTTCTTTTAGATATTCATTGCTTCTATCTTTGAGCAAACCACAGCCTGAGACAGCAATAACAATCGAAGCCAAGGAGGCAGCAACGCAAAATCTTTGTAAACGTGTCATTTATATCAACTTGGCCGCTTGCAGAATTGCATCAACATCACCCTGGAAGCGCTCAGCCAACCTTGTCAACGGTAAGCGAATACCGCTTTTTATCAAGGACATTCTTTCGAGGGCATATTTGACGGGTATGGGGTTAGCTTCGATAAACAACTTGGTGTGGAACGGCATTAGCTCGTCGTTTAAACGCTGGGCAGCCTGCTCGTTACCTTCTGCCGCCAACTGACAAAGCAGCGCCATTTTTGTCGGTTCGATGTTCGCCGTAACCGAAATATTCCCTTTCGCTCCCGCCAGGATCAATTGATAGGCTGTTGCATCGTCACCAGAGAATACTGCCATTTTACCCTGCAACATCTCGATGAGTGCCTTGCCCCTCGACACGTCACCTGTCGCATCTTTGATGCCTACAATATTAGGCACATCCGCCAAGCGCAAGGCCGTTTCGTTTTGCATATCAACCGCTGTACGGCCGGGTACGTTGTAGAGAATCTGAGGAATATCGACTGTCTCTGCTATCTTTTTATGGTGCAGATAAAGTCCTTCTTGCGTTGGTTTATTATAATAAGGCGAAACCAGCAAGCATGCGTCAGCACCAATTTTATGTGCAGCCTCTGTCAACTCTATTGCTTCTGTAGTGGAATTCGCGCCGGTACCTGCGATTACTGGAATACGACCGTTTATCGTTTGCACAATTTTTTCGATGACCTGACAGTGCTCATCCGGGTCGAGCGTTGCCGACTCCCCTGTTGTACCCACCGCGACAATAGCATTCGTTCCCTTTTCGAGATGGAACCGGAGCAAGCCATCGAGGCTTTCCCAGTCGAGACTCCCATCAGGGTGCATTGGAGTAACCAACGCAACGATACTGCCTGAAATCATAAAACGCTCCATCACGAGAACAAAGGGACTAAATCAAGCGCGTATGGTAATCCCGCAGGTATGAATAGACAAGTAGCAAACAGTAAGTAAGTGCCGTCTGCAACCGGGTGGACCTGACCAAGTAAACCGAGAGCCTTGCTTGACTGAGGTGTAAGACATAATATTCTACAGCCAAGGCCTCTGCGGCGACATAAACAAAGCCTTGTTAAACACTCGTCACCAGAACTCAATATCTATATAGAGCTAACAATATGAGCATAAGCGACAGCAAACAAAACTTTCTAGTCATATCTTCGATTGGCACCGACCAGCCCGGTATTGTCAATGAGCTTGCGAAAGCTTGCTCGTCAAACCAGTGTAATATTATTGATAGTCGCATGACGGTGCTGGGTGGCGAGTTTGCCGTAATCATGATGGTATCCGGCTCTTGGGATAATATTGCCAAGCTTGAAAACAGCCTACCTCCCCTGT
>JBFJVR010000211.1:0-5364 GCA_041624095.1 Oleiphilaceae bacterium | reverse complement strand
AGGCGCCCGACGATGCGCCTTATACACTGCTGATGATGGATTGCCAGATGCCCGAGATGGATGGCTATGAAGCCGCGCGGAACATACGTGCAGGTAAAGCGGGTGAAGGTTATCAGGGTATCACCATCATCGCGATGACAGCGAATGCAATGCAAGGTGATAAAGAAAAGTGCCTGTTAGCGGGAATGGACGATTATATATCGAAGCCAGTCGACAGCGCGGTATTGCTGGCGGTGCTGCAAAAATGGCTGATGCTATCAGGCGAGCAACCATCGTTGGCTGCTGTAACGACCTACGTAAACGAACAAATAAGGCAAGAGAAAACTGACTTCGTTGCTGATGGCGCGGGCTCTGATGAACTCCTAAGTCAAGCTACTTGGGATCGTGAGGCCGTCTTAGCTCGCTTTGGCGGCAATGCGGGGGTATTGGTTTCGGTGCTCGATGTATTTCTCAAAGACACGCCTGCTCGTATTGAGGCGCTAGCCGAAGCGATGTCCTCAGCCGACAGTGCAGCCTGTAAAGGGCTTGCCCATACCGTCAAAGGCGTAGCAGGCAATATTGGCGGAACAAACTTGCAAGCCTTGGCTAGCAGGATAGAAACGGCCGCCAGCACGAGTGATGCCGCGCAGCTGAAATTGCTGGTTAAGCAGCTTAAGGACTGCTATCAGCATTTGGAAAGCGAGGTGCAAGAATACGTCTCTCAAAGTGTATCTGACAATTCGACTGATTTTTTGGATCTTGGTGAGTTGGCGGAAAAATTGACGCTTTTTGAGCAACAGCTCGAAAACGGCGAATACATAGACCCGACCTCCCTCGATATATTGAACCAGGCTATAGAGGACCCCGAACTTGCGGAACAGGTGAAGACTTTACGCATTTCCCTGCTATCCTTTGAAGAAGAAGCGAGTTTAAGCCTGATTGCAGGCATCCTTGAAAGACTCAGAACATCAGTCTAACGGGGCTTGCCTCATGTCGTTGGAAACCGAGCCGTTGAGAAAAATCATAGGCTACAGTAGAGAGTATGAATGAGCGAAACGCCCGTCGTGTTAATTGTTGATGATGCCCCAGAGAACCTTCAGGCGCTGGCTGAATGTTTGAAAACAGGTTATCGAATCAAGGTTGCCAAAAGCGGGCAGCGTTGTCTTGAACTGGCAGAGAAAGACCCCCGTCCTGACTTGATACTGCTGGATGTGTCGATGCCCGATATGGACGGCTATGAAGTCATTAAGTTGCTTAAGGAAAACCCGAGTCTGGAGTCCATTCCGGTGATTTTTGTTACCGGTAGAGATAGTGTAAATGACGAAGAAAAAGGCCTGACGCTGGGTGCGGTAGATTATGTCACCAAGCCTTATAGTCCTATTGTTGTAAGGGCGCGCGTCAACACCCATATTGAACTAAAGCAGCAGCGGGATCAGCTTAAACGGCTAGCCATGTATGACCAGCTTACGGGGCTTTATAACCGCCACTTCCTGATCGAGTCTGCCAAGCAAAAAGTTGCCCACTCCCGCCGGCATGGAGTGTCACTGAGTTTAATCATTCTGGATATTGATCATTTCAAGCAGGTGAATGACCAATACGGGCACAACGAAGGGGACTTGGTGTTGAAGCACGTGGCGCAGACTATTCAGTCGGTTTTTCGTGAAGACGATTTACTCGGTGTTGGTGGCGCAGACGGCAAACAGAAGGCGTCGCCGGAGGGTAGCGGCTCCGAAGCCCAGCGCAGCGGAGTAGTTGCGCGCTATGGTGGCGAGGAGTTCGTGGTGCTGTTATCCCACTGCCGTTTGAACGATGCGTATAACAAAGCTGATTCTTTGCGTGCGCAAGTCGAAAATCTGATGCCTCAAGGGCGCAGGACTACGATTAGTTGCGGCGTAGCAGAGCTAACTGAGGGTGAATCCTTCGATGAGTTTGTAAATCGCGCCGATGCGGCCTTGTATTCCGCCAAGAATAATGGCCGTAATCAAACGGTTAAAGCAGACTAGGCGGTACTGCTGCTTCTATAAGCGGCTTGAACTGTGCCTATAGCATGTCCCGTTCTTGTTCCTGTTTAGCTTGCGCCATCTGTGCATAGGTAAGCTGGTTAAATTGATCCAGAGTGTATCCTTCAGTTGAGTAGTTTGGCATGGCCAGTGGAGCGCGCTGGATTGGCATGGCGACCTTGGCAAGCGATACATTTTTGAGGATGTAAGGGCCGGGTTCGCCGCGATCGCGTATTAACAAGCCATGGAACGACAGGGGAATCCAATGCATGCCGGCTTGCAATTGGGAAGCATATTGCGTGGTTCCGATGGCATCGTTGGTACTGCTGTACAGTGAGCCCTGAAAGTAAAACCGGTTTGTCTCTTTTACCTCTACTTGCATTTCGATGACTAAGTCGCCATTTTTATCGAGCTGGTCGCGATACTCGCCGGTTAGTTTGACAGCAGGCTCGGACAGTATGAAAGCCACTGCATCGGCCAGCTCTGTTTCGGTGTTGGCAATCAAGACTTTGTAAACGCCTGGAGTGAAGCGTTTATCGTCAGTCTCGAAGGCAAAAGAGCTTTGGTAAACGCCATCATTATCTGCATCGCTAAATTCCAACATAGTGAGGCTTTGTGTTTCGTTGTAAACCAGTTGCCCGGCAAAGCGCGTTGCCAGTTTTTGTCCGTTTGCATCAGACAAACTGGCAAAGATATGTGCCGTGTCGCCTTGCAGGTAATATTTCTGGTCGCTCCAGATATTTAGCGCATGTCTTTTGTCTTCACTTAAGGTGGAGCGCTCATCGATTTCATAGCGTTTTAGCGTTGGGTCTTGTGCGGCGCTGCTGATCAGGTGGTTGTGGCCGGGGTAGCGGGTAAACTGATCGTGATCTTGCAGCAGGGCTCTGTGTAGCTCTGTTTTTTCCTGTATTGCTTTGATGCGCGCGATGGGGTCCGCATAGGAAGTCGCTTCACTTGAGCCTCGGTCGCTGAGGTCAGTATTCGCTGGTGTTTGGGTAATCGCTTCGCGCTGGGACTGAGCCGGGGGGCTCTGTGCCAGACTGTCGCTCATTGCTTTGCCTGCGGTGTCGATAGGTGCTTTGATGGAGGTATTTGTCGGCACGATATCATCTTGTTGGTACCAGAAAAGTACCAGTGATGAAAGTACGACTGCGAATGTGAGTACTGCTTTGATACGCATATGGCTACTACCCGTAAACTGTGCAATGTAATCTATGCAAGGTGATTTAAGAAATGGCGGGCTCCCAAGAGGAAGTTAGAGCCCGCCATGCCTTAGCTAGCAGTGGCTAGTTGGTACATGTACCAATTCTGCCAGCCATGCTTTGCCCATTACCGCAGGTGATACCGTTTTCGATATTGGTATAGCTGGGGTTGCTGATGCCAGCGTTGCGCTCGGCGTCGTGGTCGGTGTATACACTGGCCATATTGTAAGTACGTGGCGTGCCTTTGTTTGCGTTGTTGCAACGGAAGGTCGGGCTGCCGTAGTTAATGCCCAAGAAGCTTCTGTAGCTGTTGAGGTCTTCTTCGATGCTACGTTTGCCAGAACCTGCGCAACTCATCTGTGAAGCCAGATTGATGTAACCGTCGTCTTCACCACTGATCAATGCAGACGAAGCGCTTTCCAAGCCCGGGAAGCCTTTATAGCCACCCATCACATAGAAGGGCGCCCCCAGGTTGGTACCGATGTAAGTGCGTGCGGCATAGACATCGTTAGTTTGCAGCCATTCGACACTGGGGTTGCAGTCTCTGCCCAGGAACGCGAAATTAATCAAGGCATCCAGCCAGTTGCCGTTACAGATGCGGTCAGCGCCTTCTGTCCCGGTAATTGCACCGCCCAGTGTAAAGACGCCCAGAATTCCGCTCATGGCAGAACTGTAGCTCACCGAAACCGATGAACTTGCAGTGTAGGCAGTGTTGTAATTGGGTGAGCCTGAAATCGAGTTCCCGGCAATAAACATCATCTGCTGTGCGCCCTGGCTATGGCTAACGACCCAGAAATTGTCGTTTGCCGAGCATTGCGTGCCAGCTTCCGGGTGGGTGTAGCCATCGCCGTTACCTTGTTTTATCGAGATAATATCGCGGGCGATTTCGCCTGCGGTTTCATTTCTCCAATAGGGGTAACCACTGGCGTCAGTCGAGTCATAGCCAACGATGCCATAGTTGTCTCCTGGCCCGAGCAAGTCGTCCATAAAGCTGCTGCCTGCATACTGGCTGAAGTTGTGGCTACTCCAGTAGGTGAGGGCGGCATTTCCTGAACTACCTTGTGTGCCGTGGCCGTGAACCATGATGTAGCAGTTGTCGGCAGCGAGTGCTTGGCCAGCGCCAAACAGCATGGACAGCGACAAAGCACAGCTTGATAACAGCGAGCGTTTTTTTGTTTTTGTACGTTTATTGAGCATAATCAGACCCTTTTCAGATTTATATTGTTTTTATTATGCGTCCTGCGACAAAGTACAGCAGAAGACACACCGCAAGGAGCGGCGAGGCCTAATCTTTGCTGACCTACTTACACTGGCAGACGTCATGCTTATCTGGTCGCTAAGTATCTGGTCATCCTGTCGGGGAGGCTGTAGTCATTAACACACTTGCGTGCGCGCGTGACGTTGAGCTTGTCCGAGGTGATCAACCTCGAATCTAACCGAAAAGTGTTCGCTAATGAATGCTAATGTCACCATAATGACCTTTTTCAACCTGAAATTCTCCGTCGCCTCAGTTCATCTTATTGCTCGGAGCGCTGATGTTCGGATTTAACTGGGTAAATAATGTATGACGGGAAAGGTTAATTCAGAGTTAGTTATATCAGTTCTAAATGGGTTAGCGGGTGATTACTTACATACATCCGGGAATGCTTTATCCATAGACATGGCATGTTATCACAAGGGGTGTTTGGTCGACTTGTCGCGCGATATCGCGAGTCAGGTCTCGTCTCCGTTGACTAATCGGGTTGTGGTGCTGGTGCACGGTTTAACCAATCTAGAAACCGTCTGGCAGTTTCCTTCGGCCCCAGATGGGCAGGCGAGTATGGACGCTCGCGATTATGGAAGCCTGCTGCAAACCGAGTTTGGCTTTACACCCTTTTACCTGCGCTATAACACCGGCTTGTCGATTGAAGAAAACGGCAGGCAATTCAGTAGGCTGCTGGAACAGCTAAACGCATCCTACCCCCAGCAAATCGAAGACCTGATGCTTATTGGGTTCAGCATGGGAGGGCTGGTGCAGCGTGTTGCTCAGGCAGTTGCGAAGCACGAAGGGGCTCGCTGGTTAACCAGGTTGCGGCAATGTTTTTATTTGGGAACGCCTCATGAAGGGGCGCCGTTGGAGCGCATCGGGCATTTGACCAGCGCGGTACTGGCGAGTGTGCCGCGGGAGTATATCAGTCATTGGT
>JBFJVR010000210.1:0-5372 GCA_041624095.1 Oleiphilaceae bacterium | reverse complement strand
GCGGTGAAGATCTGCAGGAGTTGTTATCGCGTTTACATATCGAGTTTGTGTTGACGGCCCACCCCACAGAGGTTACGCGGCGCACCCTCATCATGAAGTACGACGAAATTGCAGCTTGTTTGGCCGCGCGAGACCGTGATGATCTGAGCAAATATGAAGAGCGGGCAAATCGCCAACAATTGAATCGTCTTGTTTGCGAAGCGTGGCATACTAATGAAATTCGCACGACGCGACCGACCGCCGTCGACGAAGCCCGTTGGGGTTTTGCGGTAATCGAAAATAGCCTGTGGAAGGCATTGCCCGAATTTCTTCGTGAGCTCGATGCATCTGTAGATGATCAATTCGACCTATCGCTGCCCCTGCGCGCAAGCCCGATTCGCTTTTCCTCCTGGATGGGCGGCGATCGCGACGGGAATCCTAATGTCACCGCAAGTCTTACCAAAGAGGTACTTAGCTTAAGCCGTTGGATGGCAGCGGATCTTTACCTGCGGGATGTTGGCGCACTTTTGAATGAGTTGTCTATGTGGCGCTGCAACGAGGCGCTAGAGGCCGAAGCTAAAGCGCTTAGCAGCAACCAGGAAGGCAAGCAAAAAGAGCCCTATCGGGTTGTTTTATCGGAGCTTCGACGCAGGCTACTGCTGACGCGAGACTGGGCCGCCATGCAGGCAAAGGGAGAAAAAGGTGATGCGACGGATATTTTGCTCGACAACGATGACCTGCTGTCGCCCTTGGTGCTTTGTTACGAATCCTTGACTGACTCAGGTTTGACGACGGCAGCAAGCGGTTTACTGCTCGATACCATCCGCAGGGCTTCATGCTTTGGTCTAGAGCTGGTTAAGCTGGATATACGACAGGACGCTGAGCGCCATACACAGGTCTTGTCTGAATTATGTCGTTATCTGGAACTTGGTGATTATGTTTCATGGAGTGAAACTGAGAAGCAAACATTCCTTATCAAAGAACTTAGCGGCAAGCGTCCTTTAATACCCGCAAACTGGCAGTGTTCTGAGGAGTCACGAGAAGTATTGGAAACCTGCCGGGTGGTCGCTAGTCAGCCTGACTCGGCTTTGGGCTCGTATGTCATTTCGATGGCGAGTTCGCCTTCTGACGTGTTGGTTGTGATTCTGCTGCTTAAAGAAATGGGTATCGGGTTCAACATGGGGGTGGTGCCGCTATTTGAAACGCTCGATGACTTGTCGGGTGCCAGCCAGTCAATTGACCAGTTGCTGTCGCTACCTTGGTATAAGTCGTATTGTGCAGGGCAGCAGCAGGTGATGATCGGCTACTCTGATTCCGCTAAAGATGCAGGCCAGATGGCGGCAGCGTGGGCGCAGTATCGAGCGCAGGAAAGTCTCGTAGAGATAGCGGCTAGCCACGAGATAAAATTGACGCTGTTTCATGGTCGTGGGGGAACGGTTGGTCGTGGCGGAGGGCCGGCTAATCGGGCAATATTGTCTCAGCCTCCCGGTTCGGTGGATGGCACCTTCCGCATCACCGAGCAGGGTGAAATGATACGCTTCAAATTTGGTTTGCCTGCGGTTGCGAAGCAGAGCCTCAAAACCTATACCAACGCGGTGATCGAAGCCAGTTTGTTGCCGCCACCAAAACCCAAGCAGGCGTGGCGCGAGGTCATGAGTGAAATGACGGCGTGCTCACTGGTATCGTACCGTAAAGTAGTTCGTGAAACCGAAGGCTTTGTCGACTATTTTCGTGCTGCGACCCCAGAGCAAGAGTTGGGTAAGCTCGCACTTGGAAGTCGTCCGGCGCGCCGTCGGGCGACAGGAGGGGTAGAGAGCTTAAGAGCTATTCCATGGATTTTCGCCTGGAGTCAGATGCGGTTGATGTTGCCCGCCTGGCTGGGGAGCGATAAAGCATTGGCAAAGGTATTGGCCGAGAACGCTAGCGCCTTGGCTGAAATGCAGGCGCAGTGGCCGTTTTTCAAAACACATATTGATATGTTGGAAATGGTCGTCGCCAAGGGTGATTACCGGATTGCGCGTTATTATGACCAGTTGTTGGCGCCGGAACACCTTAAATCCTTAGGGCGAGAGTTACGACACCGGTTCGCCTCGATGATTGAGATTGTTAACAGCGTCAAGCAACAGGAACATCTGTTGCAGCATAACGCGACTTTTCAGGCGTCTATGCGAGTCAGGGCGCCCTATACCAGCCCCTTGCATTACTTGCAGGCAGAGTTGCTAAGGCGGGAGCGTCAGGATGAGGCCCAGGTGAATGATGAAGTCGAAACAGCATTGAAGGTAACCATGGCAGGTATTGCTGCTGGAATTCGCAATACGGGATAGGCAATGACTATGGAAAAGGCCAGCTTACCTTTGGTAACAAAATCCTTTTTTTTGATACATGGGTCTGTGAGGCAGGTGCCAGTGTTTAGTGAAAATACCGCTAAACTTGGCAGATGAGTAAGAGATACACCATGCACTCTAAGGTGCAACTAGAACGCGGGTTATTATTGTGCCAATAGCATCGAAGCTTAGTCAGTACATCGTTAGAAAGGGCGTGCAGTGCCAGCCACTGCACCATTCACGTGCGGAACACTTTGGGCAGGCCATCGAGCTGGCCAACGCGGTGCCTGAGTTATGTTTGAAGGCCGTGGTGCTGATCGATGCTAAAGGCCCGGTTGTGGCTTTATTACCCTATCTTGCAGAGCCGGATCTTGATCTGGTTAACAAGACGCTTGGGCGGCAGTTTCAATTTCTGCCTGTAGAACATGCAAACCGCTTGTTCAAAGATTGCGAGCCGGGCATTGTTCCGCCTTTTGCGATGGCCTATGGCTTGCCCGTTCTGGTCGATGCTGAAGCGATGGAGTGGGATCACTGCTTTGTCGCCAGCGGCTGCAGCAGTACCTTGTTGAAGTTGTCGGGGCATGCATTGGGTGAGGCGATCAAAGGCGCGATCAAAGTTCGGGTTAGCCGCTGGCCTGCGCAAAAATCAGAGCCGCTGGGTATTGGCATCAATGCCGGTTCAGGGAATATGTCCTTAGAGTCGGTTACCCGGAAGTTGCAGAAAATCTATAAGCTCCCACCGATGCCTGAAACCGCAGTAAGGATTATGCATTTGGTGGCTGATCCGGATTCGGATGTGTTTGCCTTGGCTCAATTGATTGAGCGTGACCCCAGTTTGTCGGCTCAGGTAATGCGTTATGCGCGTTCAGCACTGTTTAATTATCGTGGCGAGCTGAGCTGTGTTAAAGATGCTGTAAATATCGTCTTGGGCTTTGATCGGGTTTCTCAACTGGCCATGGGAATAGCCGCCTCCAAAGCCTTTACCATTCCGGCCGATGGGCCCTTGGGCTTAAAGCGATTTTGGCAGCATGCGTTATATTGCGGCGTATTGACGCAAGCTTTGGCTGTGTTGGCGAACCCGGAACTCGAGCTGGATGATAAAGATGCTTATCTCGCTGGGTTACTGCATAACTTCGGAATACTTCTAATAGGTCATTTGTTTCCACCCGAATTTCGCTTGCTCAACCGGTTAAGGGAGTCAGAAGCCGACGCCAGTATGCGCGACATAGAGCAACAGGTATTCGGGATCGGTTCGGCGCAGGAGTTTATCGCTCTTGGTCATGGTTCGATGGGGGCAATACTACTGAAGCTTTGGGGCTTACCCGAGTCTACTGTCAAGGCTGCAGCGATGCATCAGAATGACGACTACCAGGGTGCAGCTTCGGATTATGTCAGGCTTGTGCAGCTAGCGAACAATCTGCTTGCCGCCTGGGATGTCGGAGATCAGCCCGGCTGCGAAGACATCGATCGCTGGTGTGTGCCGCTCGGTATTGACCCTGCGCAGGCCAGAGAGCTAGCAGAGCATACGGTCGAACAGTGCAGAAGCCTTGATGCACTGGTGTCCGATATGGCGGCCTAAAGGGCTGTTTTCTTCCTCTGAATGCACTCTGATGGGCTAGGCTTTCCCTTGTGGGTGGTTGTCCGTATAATGCGCCTCTTATTATTTTCACGAGATTTCCCGAATTTCACGTAGAACGTCTGTATAGCTGGTGCGTGGGCAGTTGACCTTGAGAGCATCTTGAGACTTTTCATCTCTGCTATTTTAGTCACGACAGTAAGGTTCAGGCGGCGTTGCGCTGCGATGTGGAATTTTGACTGTAAGGGCCGCAGTGAAGGGCTTTGCGCAGCGGTTTTACGGTTACACCGAATTAGAAATTTTTGATTAAGTATGGAGTTTATCCTTTATGAGACTAATTTTGTTAGGCGCGCCAGGCGCAGGAAAAGGCACTCAAGCCCAGTTTATTTCAGAGAAATATGGTATTCCTCAGATTTCAACGGGTGATATGCTGCGCGCGGCGGTCAAGGCGGGGACTCCTTTGGGCTTGAAGGTAAAAGAAGTGATGGCCTCGGGTGGTTTGGTGTCTGATGAAACGATAATCGACCTGATTGACGAGCGCATCAAAGAAGCCGACTGTAGTAACGGTTTTTTGTTTGATGGTTTCCCGCGCACCATTCCCCAAGCGGAAGCGCTTAAGAAACGCAATATCCAGATTGATGCGGTGGTTGAGATTAACGTTGATGATGAAGAGATTGTCAGCCGCTTAAGTGGTCGCCGTGTGCACGAAGCCAGTGGCCGGATTTACCACGTAAAATATAATCCCCCTGCGGTAGCGGGCAAGGATGACGAGTCTGGTGAAGCGCTGGTACAGCGCGAAGATGACAAGGAAGAAACGGTTCGCAAGCGCTTGCAGGTTTATCATTCCCAGACTGCACCACTGATCGATTACTACTCAGCCTGGGCTGACCGTGGCGAAGCAGGTGCACCGAAGTATGTGAAGGTAGACGGTGTTGGCGAAATGTCACAGATTCGCGACCAAATCGTGAATGGCCTCGATAGCTAAGCCCGATTCCGTATTGGTTTGGTGACAGGACCCTTTAGATGCCCAAGCTTCTGGCTATAGATACCTCGTCTGAGTCCTGCTCTGTAGCATTGTACTTGGACGGGGAATACACGTCGCTATCTGAGCGGGCGCCGCGGCAACAGGCGCGACTTATTTTGCCTTTGATTCAACGACTGCTTGAAGCGAAAAGTCTGGGCCTAACGCAGTTGGATGCAGTCGCGTTTGGCCGCGGCCCCGGTTCGTTTACCGGTTTGCGAATAGCGTCTGGTATTACTCAGGGCTTGGCCTATGGCGCGGGTGTTCCTGTGCTGCCGGTATCCAGTCTTAAGGCGACGGCCTTGCGCGCAATGCGTGTGCATAGTGAAACGAGGGTGATGGCGCTTATCGACGCTCGCATGGATGAAGTGTACAGCGCTAACTACGAATTGCAGGATGACGGGAAGCTGCTAGCTCGCTCAGACGAACGTGTTTGTGCCCCAGAGGCGCTTGTGTTGCCGCCAGAATTTGG
>JBFJVR010000209.1:0-5383 GCA_041624095.1 Oleiphilaceae bacterium | reverse complement strand
CCTGCGCCGCCGCCTGTTCGACCTGTACCGGGGCTGGGGCTATGACCTGGTGATGCCGCCGATGATCGAGTACCTGGAGTCGCTGCTCACCGGTACCGGCAATGATCTGGACCTCCAAACCTTCAAGTTGACCGACCAGTTAACCGGAAGAATGATGGGCGTGCGTGCTGATATCACTCCTCAGATCGCCAGAATAGATACTCATCTGCTCAAAAACAGGCAAGTAAGTCGACTATGTTATGTGGATTCGGTCTTGCATACCCGCCCTGAACACACCATGACGAACCGAAGCCCGATTCAAATAGGCTGCGAATTGTTTGGCGAGAAGAGCCAAAGTGCCGACTTGGAAATTATTTCCTTGATGCTAGAGACGCTGCGAATCGCCAATATTAGCCAGGTACACATTGACCTGGCTCACGTCGGCATTTATCGCGGGCTGGTTTCTTCCGCTGGTTTGAGTGCAGGCGAAGAGTCAGCGTTATTTGCGGCACTGAGTCGCAAGTCTATTCCTGAATTGGATGCGCTGGCCGACAAATCGCCTAAAGGCGCAGAAACGATTCGTGTGATACGCGAAATCGCCAATCTAAGTGGTGGGGTAGAGGCCTTAGCCCACATTAGAAGCAGTGTCGCGGCACTTGCGAGTGATGCTAATCAGCAAGTAATGCAGGCTATTGACGAGCTTCAGAGTTTCTCGGAGCAGATTCAGCAACGTTTTAGCGAGGTCGAAATCGGTTTCGATTTTTGTGAGTTACGTGGTTACAACTACCACACAGGGGTGATGTTTGCCGCTTATACACCGTCTTTCGGTTATGCCTTGGCCAAGGGTGGGCGTTACGACGACATAGGTAAAGATTTTGGTGAGTCGCGACCTGCCACCGGCTTTAGTGCCGATTTAAAACAGTTGGTGCGCGCGAGTTCTGCTTTTCAAGTCGCGAGCAAAGGCGGTGTGCTTGCGCCCGCCGGTAACGATAAAGCCTTGTTAGATAAAATCGCCGAATTGCGCCAAACCAAGCGGGTTGTTCAGCAGTTAAACAGTGAGCAGCCAGAGCTCAGCTTTGCGTGCGATCAGCGTTTAGTATTGGTTGATGGTCACTGGACTGTACAAGATATTTGATCATATTTTTGAGTTAGATTTTTTATTAGTCGTTAAGGAGGCCATGCGCCTCCGGCCTTTCGTAAGAGAAGAGAAATTATGGGTAAGAACGTTGTCATACTGGGCACCCAATGGGGTGACGAGGGCAAAGGTAAGATTGTCGACTTGTTAACCGACCAGGTAGCGGCGGTTGCGCGCTTTCAAGGTGGGCACAATGCGGGTCATACCTTGGTAATTGATGGAGAGAAAACCGTACTGCATCTTATTCCCTCTGGTATTCTGCGTGACAATGTGACTTGCCTGATCGGCAATGGTGTCGTGTTGGCTCCTGACGCTTTGTTAAAGGAAATGGCGGAGCTTGAGGCTAAGGGAGTACCGGTTAAAGAGCGTTTACGACTGAGTTTGGCCTGTCCGTTGATACTGCCGTACCACGTTGCCTTGGATCAAGCACGAGAGCTAGCCAAAGGTGAGGACAAAATCGGTACTACAGGGCGCGGAATAGGCCCTGCTTATGAAGATAAGGTTTCCCGTCGCGGTTTGCGCTTGGGAGACTTGGCGTGCCCGGAATCCTTCGCGGTTAAGCTAAAAGAAGTGATGACGTATCACAACTTTGTATTAGAGAACTTTTACAAAGTCGAGCCGATAGATTATCA
This sequence comes from Oleiphilaceae bacterium, assembly GCA_041624095.1. Taxonomy (GTDB): domain Bacteria; phylum Pseudomonadota; class Gammaproteobacteria; order Pseudomonadales; family Oleiphilaceae; genus PZPK01. Next base: position 3,637 of record JBFJVR010000209.1, on the reverse strand, counting down.
GAAAACCCTCGACGAAACTTTGGAAATGGCTAAGGTCATGCTGCCTTTGGCGGTCGATGTTACAGACGTATTGCATGCCTACAGGAAGGCAGGCGACAACATCATGTTTGAAGGCGCTCAAGGTTCCTTGCTCGATATCGACCATGGTACATACCCCTTTGTTACCTCTTCGAATACCACCGCTGGTGGCACGGCAACGGGCAGTGGTTTTGGCCCGATGTATCTGGACTATGTTTTGGGTATCACCAAAGCTTATACCACCCGTGTGGGGTCTGGGCCGTTTCCGACTGAATTGTTCGATGCGCAAGGTCGGCATTTGGCTGAAAAGGGCCACGAGTTTGGTGCAACAACCGGGCGTCCGCGTCGCTGCGGATGGTTTGACGCTGTAGGCTTGCGTCACGCGATTCAGATCAACAGTGTGTCAGGTATCTGCTTGACCAAGTTAGATGTACTTGATGGTTTGGAAGAGATAAAAGTCTGCGTTGGTTACAAGACCAAAGATGGCAAGGAGTTATTCCGTCCGCCGCTAGATGGGCGCGGTTATACTGATCTTGAGCCGGTATTCGAAACACTGCCAGGTTGGAGTGAAAGCACGCTTGGGGCTAAAACGCTGGATCAATTGCCTGAGAATGCACGGAGCTATATTCGATATCTTGAAAAGCAGATTGAAGCGCCTATCGATATTATTTCAACCGGCCCTGATCGAAACGAAACGATTGTACTGAGGCACCCCTTCGCCTAGGCCGCTTTCCAGTCTTGTTGCGAAAGAAACAAAAAAGCCATCACTCTACGGGTGATGGCTTTTGTCGTTTATGAGGCCTTGTATTTAGTTCATCGAGCACAGCGGACTGCATTTAGCTCAGTAAGTGACCGCCGCGCAAATTATTTTGTAGCAACAAAGGTCGCCCTAACCGGGGCTGGGTAGCCTTCTATGGTCTTGTTAGGGTCGCTGGGGTCAAGAAAGTCGGCCAGTGATTGGAAGCGCATCCAGTCAGTTGCACGCTGCTCTTCCTGAGTCGTCTGGTTATGCTCTACGCAGCGAATCTCGCGGAACCCCGCTCGTCTGAGCCATAACTCTAGTGTAGGAATGCTGGGGATAAACCATACATTACGCATCATCGCGTAGCGGTCTTCAGGGACCAGCGAATAGCCTAATTCGCCCTCGCATACCAGTGTTTCAAGTACCAGTTCGCCTCCTTTTCTTAGTGTTCCCTTGAGCTCCAACAAGTGGTCTATGGGTGAGCGGCGATGATAGAGGACGCCCATCGAGAAGGTTGTGTCGAACGCTTCGAGCATGGGCGGAACATCTTCCATGCGTACCGGAAGAAGGTGAATCGCGCGCTGCTTGCCGCAGTATTTTTTGATGGCTTCAAATTGCATTAAAAACAGCTTGCTAGGGTCGATACCGATTACCCGGCCCGCGCCTTCGCCCAGCATTCTCCAGCAGTGGTAGCCAGACCCGCAGCCTACGTCGAGAATCAAACGGTTTTTAAGCGGGCTGATATGCTCGCGAATTCGTTGCCATTTCCAGTCTGAACGCCATTCGGTATCAATATGGGTATTAAATAGCTTGAATGGGCCTTTTCGCCAGGGCATTAGCCCGCGCAAGCCCTGTTCCAATTGTTCGCTTTGACCTTCGCTTAGGCCGGTGCTGATATTCGCCCCGACCAGGTTATCGTCGAGAGTGATTTCATCGCTCGTTATGTCTGGCAAGGAGTTAAGAGCAGCTAACCAACGGTCCAAGTCTCCATGTGGGTTATGTATAAACTGTTCTTCGAGCAGCGGTATCAAGCTGGTTAACCATGGCTTGAGTTTGCTGTCGGCCATGAACATAAACAGGTCTTCAAACAGGGGGTAAAAATTCATAGGGCCTTGTTATTTAAATGCGATAAGAGAACAAAAATTAAAGCATTGATACCAGACAAAGCTGCGTGTAAAGCCTGCTTTGCTTAACCGGTCTTGATGCTCTGCTAATGTTTCGGGTAGGAGCACGCGTTCTATTGCACTGCGCTTCTGGCTGATTTCCAGATCGCTATAGCCGTTGGCTTTTTTGAACATCCAGTGAAGTTCTTGTTGGGCTCTTTGCTCATGCTCATCAGCGAAGCGAATTTTTTCTGACAACACAAGGGCGCCGCCCGGTACCAAGGCGCTCTGAATCTTCGACAACAATGGCAGGCGATCTGCCAGTGGTAAAAATTGCAGGGTGAAATTCAGTGTAACTAGCGAGCAGGGAGCGAAGGTGATGTTTTGAATATCATCACAAACCAGCTGAACTGGGGTGGTTTCATTGTCCAGTTCTACATAATGCTTGCAGCGCTCTATCATCGAAGGTGAATTATCCACCCCGATAAGCTGGCATTGCTTACTTTTCAGGCCGTGGCGCATGGCCAGTGTCGACGCACCGAGTGAGCAGCCAAGGTCGTAGCAGTATGTGTCATCTTGAGCGTATTGTTCTGCAATTACGCCCAGCATCGGTACAATCGTCGTATAGCCAGGCACAGAGCGTCTGATCATATCAGGGAAAACGCGCGCTACTGCTTCGTCAAATGCAAAGTCCGAGTGTTTGTCTAAAGGCGATGCATAAAGCTTGTCGGGTTGCTGGTCGCTCATGGTGCTTCGCTTACTGTGTCACTTACTGTGCTTGTACATTTGATGCCACGGTTCTTGTAGTCAACCAAGAGTCCCATCATCGCATCGTTAACATCCGAACGGATAAACAAGTAGCCGTTGACGCACTCGGCGCTTTGATTCGAAGGCTTATGCGATAATCGGTATTGTCGTTCTTCTTGATCCGCAATCAGAATCGCACGATAGGTGCTCAGCGCAAAATCGTCTTTGTATTCACTATGCTTGAGGCGGCCTTGCCATTCAAGAAGCGCGATCGTCGCAATGACGCTTAAAACAATGCAGATTATCAAGGTGGCTTTGCTGACGTTATCAGTGTCTTGCTGTGTCATAAGGTACTCGCTGTTAAATGACCACAGGGGCTGTAAATGTGGCGATGATGCTTAAGGCGCTAATTTTAAAGGTGGTTCATCCAGTGCTGCAAATTGTTCTCGCAACTCCAGAATATGCTCAGACCAATATCGCTCGGTATTAAACCATGGGAAGTGCATCGGGAAGGCAGGGTCAACCCAACGCCGTGCAAGCCATGCCGCATAGTGCATCATTCTGAGGGTTCTTAGGGTTTCGATAAGATTAAGTTCGCGCGCGTCAAATTCACAAAACTCCTCGTAGCCTTCTACGAACTCGATTAGCTGTGCACTCTGTTGCAAGCGGTCACCCGAAAGCAGCAACCAGATATCCTGAATGGCAGGGCCATTGATGCAGTCATCAAAATCTACGAAGTAGGCGAGCTCGTCTCGCCACAGTATGTTGCCGATGTGGCAGTCGCCGTGTAAACGGATTTCGCTGTAGGCTGAGCGCGCAAGTATTGCCTCCATTTTATTAATCAGGTCGAGGCTGAGTGTGGCATAGGCTTCCTCCAGACCTGATGGAATAAAATTGTTATCTAACAAAAAGCGGCGGCTCTCTTTTGCCCATACATCCAGAGACAGTGAGCGGCGATGCGCAAAACGCTGTGCTTTGCCCAGCTGGTGTATTCGGCCAATATTTCTACCGATTCTGAAGAGTGTAT
>JBFJVR010000208.1:0-5387 GCA_041624095.1 Oleiphilaceae bacterium | reverse complement strand
CGATCGCAGAACTCCTTAAGTTCAGGTCTGAGCTACAGGCGCAATACTCGAATGCGCTATTTGAGGTATCCGGCCCCACTATGAATCTGGGTCGGATTCAAGGGGGAGATAGTCCTAATAGAATTTGCGGCCATTGTGAATTAAGCTTCGATATCAGACCCTTGCCTGGAATGAACACGCTAGAATTACACGAGGAAATTAAGCGGCGCTTATCGGTCATTGCACGTGCGCAACACCTGAGCATTGAGCTGCAAACGCTGATTGAAGAAGTTGAGCCATTTGAAACACCACAGAACGCCGAGCTGGTCAAAAAGTGTGAAGCTTTAACGCGCCGGCCAGCAGAGGCCGTTGCGTTTGCGACCGAAGCGCCGTTTCTAAGCCAAATGGGCTTTGAAACCATCGTTATGGGAGCGGGTTCTATTGATCAGGCCCATCAGCCTGATGAGTTTTTGTCGGCGAGTCAGGTCGGGCCTATGTCGGACGTGTTAAAGGAATTAATTCGCTATTACTGTCAGGATTTTCCTGCTAAACAACGAGATTAAACGTTTGGAAATTAAAGACTGGGTTGGCTGGTTTCGCCATGCTTCACCTTATATCAACGCTCACCGAGGCCAAACCGTTGTTATTGGTTTGAGTGGTGCTGCGCTACAACATGAAAACCTCGAAAACATTATTCACGACCTGGCCTTGCTGAACAGCTTGGGTGTGCGTTTGGTTGTTGTGTTTGGTGCGCGTCCGCAAATTGATGCGAGTCTGGTCCGACATGGTGTAAAGGCTGAATTTCACAAGGGCTTGCGCGTAACAAGTGAGGCCGTACTGCCTCTGGTTCTTGAGGCATACGGGCGCTTGCGTTCCGAGCTAGAGGCCAAGCTGTCGATGGGTATCGTTAACTCACCGATGCACGGAGCAGGTATCCGCGTGGTGAGTGGTAATTTTGTTATGGCCAGGCCTATAGGAGTTCTCGACGGTGTCGACCACGGAAATACGGGCTATGTGCGCCGTATTGAGACGGATACTATCAAAAAGCACGGTGAGACTAACTCACTTGTCCTTATCCCTGCTATTGGTTATTCCGTAACGGGAGACGTGTTTAATCTGAATTATGAAGATACTGCCGCGGAAATCGCCATACAGCTCGGTGCCGAGAAGCTTGTTTTTCTGGGTTTAAAAGGCGGTTTGACCTCTACATCGAGCAGTCAGAAGATTCATCAATTGACGGTGCAAGAAGTCGAGAACCTTGTTGCTCAAACGGGCTCTTTCGACGATGAAATCGTGCACCTTTTGCAAGCATCTGCACGTTCTTGTCAGTTTGGTGTCAAGCGCGCTCATCTGCTTAACTATGTGGATGACGGCGCGTTGTTGAGCGAGCTATATACGCGAGATGGCAGTGGCACGATGATCAGTATTGACCAGTTTGATCAGATTCGCGCGGCCCGCCTTGAAGATATCAATGGTATTCAAGAGTTGATTCATCCCCTCGAAGAGCAGGGTTTTTTGGTAAGGCGCAGTAGAGAGAGGCTTGAAACCGAGTTGGACTACTTTTTAGTAGATGCCAGAGACAACGCCATCATAGGCTGTGCCGGGCTATATCCTTTTCCGTCTGCTCAGGCTGGAGAGCTCTCATGTTTTGCCGTTGATGGCGCCTATCGCCGTGAAGGGCGGGGTGACAGGCTTCTGGCAGCGGTAGTAGAACGTGCCCGTAGTTTGAACTTTACGCGCTTGTTCGTGCTGACCACCAAGACCGAGCAATGGTTTAGAGAGCGGGGCTTCACTTTGGCCACCGAGCAGTCTCTGCCGGGCGAGAAAGAGTATAACCGAGCCAGAAACGCAAAGGTGTTGGTTAAGCACTTATAGTTGAATAGCGGTAAGGGCTCGTGCCACTTGCCACAGCATGAGGGAACAAAGCATGCGACACGAACGGAGCAATAGATAAGCTATGGAACGTAGATCCAGTCTAAGAAAAGTGATTCATCTCGAAGCTATGGTGCGCTTGCAAGGCGGCGCGAAGTGGCCCTGTGTTATTGCCGATTATTGCTCTGAAGGGATGTTTCTAAAGTTTTCGCTGGCTGCATCAAAGGCAATCGAGTCGGATATGAGTTCGGCAACTGATAGAACCTTCCATGTGGTGTTTGACTGTCTAGAAGGCAAGCACTTCGAAGTCGAAGCGTTTCCGGCCCACCTGATGAAAGACGCAGCGGGTGTTCGCTTTACATCGGTTCAGAATGAAGTGGCAAAAGCCTTAGCGAGCCTGTCTAAGCAAGACCAAGATCAGGGAGCGGGTCCGAGAGAAGACGTAGAGCATATCGTGAATGAGTGTATTGATCTGATTCAGGAATTCACGTCTCCCTTGATGCACGATTTGTTCCCAAAACTGGTCGATGGAATCAAGCAAAGTGCCCTTGAGGCTTCAAGTGATCAGTTAGCAAACATGATGATGGAAGTAGCGAATCAGGTCGGGCGCAAAAAAGGTCTGATTCATGACACGTTTATGGATGCAATACGTGACCCGATCGGCGCGATGAATCAACAGCAATCCTCGTCTGGTGATATCGTTGGACGGCTGGCCCTGATTGATAAAGGCGAATTTGAAGACTGGTTGACCACGCGGGTACTTATCACCAAAGCTGAAACGCTCTATCGGGCTCATTTGTTGCCGCTTAAGATGCGGCTAGACAGCATTGGCTTGGCTGACAAAAAACACCAGCAGAGCCCCTTTGGCCCGGCGCTGTTGGTCAACGCCTTTCAGTCTGCCATCAGTGATAACCTGATGGACTCAAGCATCGAGAAAAAGGTATTTAAAATATTTGAGCACGCGGTGATGGAGCAGCTCGAAGAGCTATATGAGGGGCTGAATGAAATTTTGGTTTCTCATCACGTTTTGCCCGCTCTAAATCTGAATAAACAGGTTAAAAAATCGTCAGCTGCCCCAGAAAAGAAGCCGCCGGAAAAACAAACTCCTCCAGCCGACAAGTCTTCTACTGAAAGCCCGGCAGCCCCATCAGTCGCTGACTCCGTTGGCGCGCCACTATTTAGCTACGGTAAAACATCGCAAAGCATGCCCGGCCTAAACTCGGCAGAGCAACAAAGTTTAACCGCCAGCGCGCCGTTGTTTCCTGCAGCAAGAGCGAATGCGCTTTCAGGGCCCTCGCCTGATGGGCAGGGGCCCGCGGGTGACGGTCAATCGTCTCCGGCGGGCCAGGGTAGTGCCTCAGGCGCGAACGCTGAAGGCGCAGAGTCGGGTGCACAAGAGGCGGCTCCGCGCGGTGAACAACCGCAGCAGGGGGAGTCGGCCTATAAAAATGTGATGGGTCTGGTGCGCTCACTGCATGGTAGCGCCTTCCCCGCGAAGCCAGAAGGGGGGGAGATATCCGTCGAGCGCTTTTCCCCTGAGGAGCTGAGCCAGGGTTTGTCCCAGTTACAAAAGGCCTCCTTGGAGAAAGTAAGCGTACTGGAAGAGCGTCTCTCACTTCTCGAACGGGTGATGGGTAACCTCCAGAGTGAGGGCGCAGAGAAAACCATTGACGAAGACCAGCAGGTTGCAATTGATGTTGTGGACCGCTTCTTTGTCAGTTTGAAAAATAATCCACGCTTAACTGCGAGTGCAAAAGAACAGCTGTACAAACTTGAAATTCCGGTGTTGAAAGTCCTGCTTCAGGATGAGGGCTTCTTCGACGATGGAAACAGTTCTGTGCGTGCCGTCATGAACCGAATTGCCCAGCTGGGAGCTAAGGGCGCGCGGCTTAATCCGGCGACTGAACGCAAGGTTGAAAGCCTTGTTAAACAGATAGCCCAGGAATTTGAGCAAGACACCGCTGTGTTTGATCGAGCGCTCGGAGAGCTCGATAGCCTGGTTGATCGCCAGAATAATTTGTACAAGAAAAACGTTGAGCGAGTGGCAGCCGCAGCGGAAGGCGTGCATCGCGTTGAGCAGGCAAAACTTGCGGTTGCAAGGGAGTTGAACAAGCGCCTGGCAAATCGCGAAGTTCCCAAAGCCGTGGTCACGCTTGTGGATAATGGTTGGCAGGATCTATTGAACCTGATCCATATTCGCCATGGCGAGTCCAGTGACCAATGGATAGAAAGCCTTGCGGTTCTGGATGATTTGCTGCGTTTCGGAGACGGTGATACACAATCGCTCGATATGCAGACGGTGTTACCGAAAATCCAGCAGGGTCTGAAGGATGTTTCCGGCACGAATGAGTCGCCGACGATTGTTCGTGATGAGCTAAAAGAATTTATTCGCACTGCGCCCGAAGGGGCATGCAATAAGGTGAAGCCAGAGGTCAGAGAGGTTCCCGAGTCCGAAGATGAACTCGCCTTAAAAAATGTTCGCAAGTCCAAGGAGCTTAAGCACTGGATACTGCGTGCCAAATCCGTAGAAATAGGCTCTTGGATCCAATTTAATCGCGCCGACGAAGAAACCCAGTACATGAGGCTGGTCTGGATCGCAAAGGGCTACAGCAAGTTCGTTTTCGTCAATCACCAAGGTATGAAAGTAGTAGAGTTAGGCTTGTTCAAGTTCGCTATTTACCTTAAAGATGGCACCGCAATGCCCGACCCGGAATATGATTTGCCTATCGTGAATCAAGGGCTCGACGATATGGTTAAGGATGTTTATGACAAGCTCGCCTACGATGCTTGCCACGATAAGGCATCGGGTTTAGCCAATAAGAACGAGTTTTGCAGAGCTGTCCGTGAGGTTATGAAAAGCGGAAAACGGACAGCAAGTTGCAGCCTGCTGTATATTAAATTTGAGTCCATGATTGAAGGGCGCGAAGCGGTGCTAGACGCAGATTTCGCGCGTCGTGTTGCGGAAATAATGACCGGTTTTGTCGGCAAATTTTCTGTATTGGGGCGCATTAGTCATAGTGATTTCGCGTTGTTCTCGGTAGAGGATGAGTTGGAACTGATTAACGTGCGCTGTACAGAACTGTTGGTAGAGCTTTGTCAGGAGCAGACTGACTTTAGCAAACGTTTATTGGTAGTCGTAGGTGAAAGTCGGGCTCACCTAGGTTTCAATAATCCCGAATCGATGTTGCAGCATGCCGCAGATCCGGTTTATGCGGCCGACTACGAAAAACTCTCTGGTTTGGGTGGCGATGAGCATGTGCCAGATGCCGAGCCTGGACAGGAACAAAGTGGTCCGGACGCGATGGCAGAGCTTAAGCCCGTACAAAAGGTTGAGCCGGTGCAGGTGGATGAGAGCGAGCCTGAATCGTTTGTGTCTTCCCTCGAAGATAAACAGCTAGAGATTTATTTTCAGAAATCCATGCGACTGGCAGAAGACTCTGTGCACCAGGAGCAATATGAACTGGTATGCTCAGAGGCGGGTTCCGGTCTATCGTTTGAGCCCGACGGAGAGGCAGATGCACGCAGCCTGGATCAGT
>JBFJVR010000207.1:0-5393 GCA_041624095.1 Oleiphilaceae bacterium | reverse complement strand
GGGTCGGCGGGGGCTAATCGGACACACTCAACCCCGAAGGCTCGCCGCCAGAGCCGTATCGTCGCGTATTGCAGAAGAAATGCAGGTGCCACTGGGCGAGGCCGTAGGGTATCAGGTGCGGTTTACCGACAAGGTAGGGCAGAACACTCTCGTCAAAGTTATGACAGACGGCATTCTGCTGGCCGAAATCAATCAGGATAAATACCTCAACCAATATGAGGCGATTATCATCGATGAAGCGCATGAGCGCAGTTTGAATATCGACTTCCTGTTAGGTTATTTAAAGCAGCTGCTTGTAAAGCGCCCTGAACTGAAACTGATCATTACCTCCGCAACCATCGATGTGCAGCGCTTTTCAGCCCACTTTAATGACGCTCCGGTCATTGAGGTGTCAGGTAGAAGCTTTCCGGTGAACGTGTTTTACCGCCCGCCATATGAGCAAGAAGAAGGTGACTATCAGCTCGCGCAACAAGTAGCAGACGTCGTTGAAGAAATAGTAAACGAAGAAAAGCAGCGTGCCTGGCAGCGTGGGGATATTTTGGTTTTTTTACCGGGCGAGAGGGAAATTCGCGAGCTTTCTCGCAGTTTGCGCGAAATGGAGTGGCGCGATACCGAGGTTTTACCGCTCTACGCCCGATTAAATAACGAGGAGCAGAATCGGGTATTTCGTTCGCATTCCGGGCGCAGAATCGTATTAGCAACCAATGTTGCCGAAACATCTATTACGGTACCCGGTATCAGGTACGTGATAGATCCGGGTCTGGTACGCTTATCACGTTATAGTTATCGTTCGAAAATTCAGCGTTTACCGATTGAGGCTATATCACAGGCGAGCGCTAATCAGCGTAAAGGTCGCTGTGGCCGTGTGGCCGAGGGTATCTGTTACCGCCTCTACAGTGAAGACGATTTTATCACCAGAGCGGAATATACCGATCCGGAAATCCTGCGCACCAATCTGGCTTCAGTTATTCTCAAAATGCTTGATACCGGCTTGGGAAATGTCTATGAGTTTCCTTTTGTAGACGCCCCCGACAGACGTCTATGGAATGACGGCTTTAAGCTGCTGTTTGAGCTTGGTGCGGTTGACCAGCACAATCGTTTAACACCAGCCGGCAGGCGTTTGGCTAGAATTCCGGCTGATCCTAAACTGGCAAAAATACTGCTAAGCGCGAGCGAAAACGGCTGTGTTGACGAGGCCCTGATTGTAGTGAGCGCATTAGTAATACAAGACCCTCGAGAACGTCCGGCGGAAAAGCGCCAAGCGGCTGATCAGGCGCATGCGGAGTTTAGAGATGCCGAATCAGATTTTGTCAGCATTCTAAACCTGTGGCAGCACTTTGAAGAACAGCGGCAGGCCTTAAGCAGCAACCAGTTCAAGCGCTACTGCCAGAAAAAGTTCGTTTCATACTTGCGCTTGAGGGAATGGCGAGAAACTCACCGGCAATTGCTGCTGATTGCGAAAGAACTAAAACTGACACGCTCGTCTGGCGCGCAAAGTTATGAAGCTTTGCATCAATCAATTCTCTCGGGGTTCCTTGGCAATATAGGCCGACACGATGAAAAACGCGAGTATCTCGCGTGCCGTAATCGCAGGTTCCAGCTGTTTCCCGGTTCGACGCTGGCAAAGAAAAAAAGTAAGTGGGTTGTTGCTGCAGAGGTCGTTGAAACGCAGCAGGTTTATGCGCGTCATTGTGCGCGCATAGAATCGGAATGGATAGAGCCTCTTGCCGCGCATTTGGTAAAGAAGAACTGGTCCGAGCCGCATTGGCAAAAGAAACGCGGACAAGTCGTTGCCTATGAAAAAGTAAGTCTGTATGGGCTCGAAATCGTGTCAAAGCGTTTGGTGAACTTTGGCCAGGTCGACCCTAAGCAAGCGCGCGAAATATTTATACGTTCTGCTTTGGTTGAAGGTGAGTATGACTCACGTGTCGCTGCTGTCATTGCAAACAGGGCCTTGGTTAGTGAACTGGAAGCAATAGAAGATAAAACCCGCAAACGCGATATTCTTGTTGATGAAGAAGTGCTTTATCAGCTTTATGACGAAGGTATACCCGCTCATGTACTCAGCGCGGCGAGCTTTGAAAAATGGTACAAGCGGTGTTCTGAAGCGGAGAAACAGCAGCTCATATTCAGTCGTGAGCAGTTGTTGCGTACGGAGGCCCCTGAGTTTGACCCAGCACTGTTCCCCGATCAGCTAGAAAATAATGGTATTCATTTCCCCTTAAGTTACCAGTTTGACCCCGGAACAGAGCGAGATGGTATTACGGTCTCTGTTCCTGTTCAGGCCGCACGGCAATTATCGGCGAACCGGCTTGAGTTATTAGTACCGGGCCTATTGAGAGAAAAGTGTATTCAATTGGTCAAATCCTTACCGCGAACCTTACGTAAGCACTTTGTACCCGTGCCCGATGTCATCGACAGTATATTACCTAAAATCGAACGGTCGTCGGAGTCTCTGCTTGAAACGCTCGCCCTTGAGTTACGCTTCAAGACGGGAATAAACGTGCCATTTGAGGCGTGGAATCTAGATATGCTAGAGGGCTACCTGCGTTTCAATATAGAGATTCTTGATGATGCCGGCACAGTAATTGAGCGCGGGCGAGACCTCGGGAGTTTGGTGGAAAAGGTTGAACATCTCATCAATGGGCCGGAGCTGAAAACAAACGCGAGCGAAGAGCCCAGCCCGCTTTATAAAGCTTGGGACTTTGGTGACTTGGAAGCGTCCGTCAAAGTAAAAAAACTGGGTATAGAAATGAATATGTACCCCGCGATAGAAGATGACGGCGAGGGTGTTAAAACAATCCAGTGTTCTAATCTGGATTATGCTGAACAGGTGAGTCGCCTGGGACTCGCCCGCTTATATAGCTTTATGCTTAAAGACCAGCTGGATCTGCTAGAGAGAAAAATGCCGGAGTATAAAAAGATGGGCTTGCTTTATGCGCCCGTCGGGCAGGCGAAGCACCTCTATGCAGACTTTACCCGTGCGATTATCGCGGAACATTTTGTTACTGACAGCCTGCCGCGTACCAAGGATGCGTTCTTGCAAAATTTCCAAAATAAGAAAGCGTCTTTCTATGAAGCCGCGATGCAATACGGAGCGCTGGTTTGCCGCATTCTTGATTGCCATCATCAGTTGATGAAACGACTAAAGGGGAAGGTGAATCTCAGTATTGCCATGCCCTTGGCAGACCTGAAGCACCAGTTACAGCATCTGGTATACGACGGTTTTCTCTCGACAACCCCGCGTTCGCGACTTGAGAACTATCCTCGCTACCTGGAGGCCGCACAGATCCGGTTCGATAAAATGCCCAGAGACATTGCTAACGAACGCAATTACGTACCGAAGCTTAAAGAGTGGTGGGAACAATATGAAAGTCGCAACCATCAGCTTGGCCTGCAGGGCATACATGACCCGGAGCTGATCTCATTTAGGTGGTTAATGGAGGAGCTGCGTGTTTCATGGTATGCGCAGCAGCTAGGTACCTTAGAGCCAGTATCTGAAAAACGCCTGAACAAGCAGTGGGAAAAGGTTCGGCGGCTTTAGTTAATCGTCTGCTAAATCAAGGAGAAGCACCAGTCGCCGGATTCTCAGTTAGAATGGCTGATATTTTTCTTGTCATTCACTCGCCAGCAAATTAGTGTTAGCCGTTGGATTAGGTACGTTTAACTTTATTGGGGTGATCACAGTGGTAAAAGCGGCAATCAGTGGCACAGGTTTATTTACACCTGCGGAATCTATTTCTAACGAAGAATTAGTGAGCTGCTTTAATGAGTTTGTTCGGCGCTATAACGCCGAGCATGCCGAGAAGATTGCATCGGGCGAGTTGAGTCCTCTGCAGGAGTCATCTGCAGCGTTCATCGAAAAGGCGTCCGGAATCAAGAGCCGTTATGTGATGAATAAGTCGGGTATTCTGGACCCTGATATCATGCACCCTTTGTTGCCAGAGCGCAGTAATGATGAACCCGGTATACTGTGCGAAATGGCTGTAGCCGCAGCGCGTCAGGCGCTTGATCATGCCCAGCGCAAGGTCGAAGATATTGACGCCGTTATTGTTGCTTGTTCGAACTTGCAGCGAGCATACCCGGCAGTAGCCGTAGAGGTTCAGGAACAGCTGGGAGTCGAGGGTTTTGCCTACGATATGAATGTAGCCTGCTCATCGGCCACCTTTGGTATTCAGGCAGCAATGAACCTGGTAGAGACTGGCACTGCGAGAGCCGTGTTGGTGGTTAACCCCGAAATCTGCACCGCGCACCTGAATTTCCGCGATCGAGACAGCCATTTTATTTTCGGCGATGTTGCCACTGCGGTTGTGGTAGAACGACAGGATCAACTAGCTACGGATAATTATTTTGAGGTGGTTGGGGCCAAGCTTAAAACACGCTTTTCTAACAATATACGTAACAACTTCGGTTTTCTAAACCGTTGTGCGCCGGGCAGTGAAACGAGTGACGATAAGTTGTTTGTTCAACAAGGTCGTAAGGTGTTCAAGGAGGTTTCGCCTCTAGTTGCGCAGATGATTAGCGAGCATTTAGCAGAACACGCGCTGTCGGCTGCAGACCTGAACAAAATGTGGTTGCACCAGGCCAACCTGAACATGAATCAATTAATTGCCAAAAGGGTGCTGGGTCGTGAGGCCGATGAGTCTATAGCGCCGGTTATTCTCGATGAATATGCGAATACCAGCTCGGCTGGCTCGGTGATAGCCTTCCATAAAACACGCGATGCGATGCAAAAAGGCGAAGTGGGCGTACTTTGCTCATTCGGGGCCGGTTACTCTGTCGGTAATGTCATCCTGAAAAAGTGTTAAGCGACGGGACTTCAGCGTAAATAAAAAAATGTCAAAGGGGAATTGGCGATGAAAAATAAACTACGTTTGTTGGCAGTGTTCATTTGTTTCGCGCTGGGTAGTACTGCGCACGCGAACCAGAAATATGAAGAGCTCGACACCTTTGAGAGCTTTAATCGCAGTATGTACAGTTTCAACGTGCATGCCGACCGCTATCTGTTAAAGCCGGTTGCGCAAGCCTACAAGTATGTCGCGCCGAATTTTGTCAACGAGGGTATTACGAACTTCTTTAATAACCTTGACGACGTCGAAACCTTCGCAAATTCGCTCTTACAGGCGAAGTTTCATAATGCCACAGTCACACTCAACCGCATTATTTATAACACCGTGTTTGGTTTGGGAGGGCTGATTGATGTCGCGACCAGTTTCGGTTTAACAAATACTGAGGAAGATTTTGGACAGACTCTCGCGGTCTGGGGTTATGAGTCCAGTACCTATCTTGTTTTGCCGTTTTTAGGGCCTTCAACGGTGCGTGATTTAGGGGGGAGGTTCATCGACGCTTACTTTGAGCCCCTGCCTTATGATGATGACATCCATCGAGATGCC
>JBFJVR010000206.1:0-5428 GCA_041624095.1 Oleiphilaceae bacterium | reverse complement strand
CGCCGGGAAGAATAACCTTCAGGTAGAGGAGTGTTCAAGCAAGGGTGTGGTGGTATTCAATACACCGGGTGCGAACGCCAATGCGGTAAAGGAGTTAGTATTGGCTGGTTTGCTACTGAGCAGCCGGGGCATTTATGAAGGAATGTGCTATACCAAAAATTTACCTCGTGACCTCGATATGCAAACGCTGGCGGTGCAACTTGAGGCGCAGAAAAAACAGTTCAAGGGGACGGAGCTAGCAGGCAAAACCTTGGGTGTAGTGGGGCTCGGTGCCATCGGTTCACTGGTCGCCAATATGGGCCTGGCACTCGGCATGAAGGTCATTGGATATGATCCCGCTATTTCTGTCGATGCGGCATGGCGTATTTCAAGTGAAGTGCAAAAGATGGAGAATCTGTCGTCGCTAATGTCGCATGCCGACTTTGTGTCCTTGCATGTGCCAGCGATAGACGCTACACGTAATATGTTGAACAAAGAAACCTTGGCCAGTGCAAGGCCGGGGCTGCGTCTGCTTAACTTTGCGCGCGATCAGATAGTCGATACCGATGCTTTGGTAAGCGCGATGGAGGGGGGGAATGTCGGTGGATACGTGACTGACTTCCCCGTACCTGAGTTACTAGGGCGTGATAACGTCATCCTGTTGCCGCATATCGGTGCCAGTACTCTGGAGGCAGAAGAAAACTGTGCAGTGATGGCGGCCGAGCAGTTAGTCGATTTTCTGGAAAACGGGAATATTCGCAATTCGGTTAACTTTCCCGTAGCCCAGCTACCACGCAGTGGCGGGTTCCGTCTCACTTTTAGTAATGATAATGTGGCGGGTGTGCTGGGACAGGTGTTGTCTATTTTGGCTGATGAGCAGATCAACGTGATAGATATGTTGAATAAAAGTCGAGATAAGGTGGGTTACACTATACTGGATTTAGAACAGTCTCCCTCAGACTTGGTGTTGGCCAAGATTCGTAACGTAGAGCATATTTTGCGCGTGCGTTTGATCTAGGCTTTCAGTTATGGCGATTACATAAAAAAAGGGTTCGAATAAATATGGAAATAAGCACGCTGATTTCGTGGTTGGTACTCATCTTTGCGGTGTTTTACATCATCAGGATATTCAATAATCTGGTGGCCTACAAAAACCGCTTTCAGAATGCGTTTTCGCAAATAGAAGTGCAGTTGAAGCGCCGTTACGACTTGATTCCGAATCTGGTTGAAGCGACTAAGGCTTATCTCAGCCATGAGCGAGAAACGCTCGAAGCGGTCATTTCCGCCAGAAACGAAGCATTGTCGGGCCTTAAAGCAGCGTCGGCTAACCCCGGTAGTGCGGCAGCTTTGGGCAAACTGGCGTCGAGTGAGGGAATGTTGCAAAGTGCGATGGGCAGACTCAATGTCGCAGTAGAAGCCTACCCGGAGCTGAAAGCCAGTACTAATATTCAACAGTTGAACGAAGAACTAACGAGTACTGAAAATCGCGTTGCCTTTGCTCGTCAGGCGTTTAATGACGCGGTGACTGAGTACAACAGCTATCGTCAGAGCTTCCCGCATAATCTGTTTGCTCCCACCTTTGGGCATAAACAGGATGCCGCATTGCTAGAGTTTGAGGACTCGGCTGCTATACAGAGTGCACCTGAAGTTCGTTTTTAAAGCTGACAGTGAACTTTTATCGCGCTCAGGATCAGGCTCGAAAGCAAACGTTCTGGCTGGTTCTTTTCTATGGCATCGCGGTGGTATTACTACTGCTGATAACCAACCTCTGCGTAGCGGTGTTCCTTTGGTTCAGTGACCCCGGCAATTATATTGATGCCCGCCAGCAAGTGCATGGCGCCTCTTGGGTCGAGCAACTTCCTCAGATCCTCATGGCATTGGGGTGGAAAAAACTGTTTATTGTTTCTTCTTTGGTGTGTGGCGGCCTGGGCTTCGCCATGTGGTTCAAGTGGCTTGACCTAAGACAGGGCGGGCGTGTTGTTGCTGAATCACTGGGCGGGGTGCCGCTGCAGTTGAATAGCGATGATATCTCCGAGCAACGCCTTATCAATATTGTTGAAGAAATGGCTTTGGCAGCAGGTATTCCGTCGGTTCCCGTTTATGTTCTGGATAATGAACCCGGTATTAATGCCTTTGCAGCGGGACTACGCCCCGAAGATGCAATTATTGGTGTTAGTCGTGGTGCCTTGAGAAGCTTGAGCCGCGAGCAGCTGCAGGGGGTTGTGGCCCATGAGTTTAGCCATATCCTGAACGGCGACATGCGCTTGAATATCAAGATTATTGTCGTACTGCATGGCATTCTTATGATCGGAGAGGCTGGCAGAACACTATTGCATCACAGCATGCGTGGCAGCATGTATCGTAGCAACAGAAGCTCCAACGGCAAAGCCAACGGGCTAACGGCTGGCTTAGTGTTGCTTGGCGGTGCACTGACTCTGATAGGACTGTTAGGCACGTTTTTTGGTGCGTTGATTCGCGCTGCCGTAAGTCGGCAACGCGAGTTTCTTGCCGATGCCTCTGCCGTGCAATTCACCCGTAACCCTGAAGGAATTTCAGGGGCGCTTAGGGTAATTGGTGGGGCAGGCAGTGGCTCGCGAATTCAGCATCAGAACTCGCATGAGCTGGGGCATTTGTTTTTTTCTTCGGCTTACCGTAGCCGTTGGTTAGCGACGCACCCGCCACTGCCTGAGAGAATAAAACGAGTTTTACCAGCATGGGATGGTAGCTTTTTGGACCCAAATGCGCAGTCTCTGGCAGATGCGGAAATCGCCCGAGAGAGAGGGCAGTCCCGTGCACATAGACCCGATTTTGCGGTCTTGGCGGGCAGTACTTTGGGCTTGGTTCCTCAGTCGGGGCTTCCTTTCAGCGAGCAAGCACAAGCCACCGCGGAGCAAGCTTCGATAGGCGCAAATGTTGAAGAAAGCGCTAATAATGCTCCCTTATTCGACACTATATTCGAGTCTATGCGGCAACAGGTTCATGAGCCTTTGGGAGCAGTGTGTGCGGTATTAGCCTTGCTGTTTGATAAGCATGATGAAGCGGTTCGAGAGCGCCAGCTGGTGGCTTTAAAGTGCCAGAACTGGCTGAAAGAAGAAACATTTTCTAAATCTTTTGGCTACGTCACGCAGCTAAAGGAAGATGACTATCTGCCGCTCATTGATCTGGCATTGCCTGCCCTTAAACGCTTGTCGTCGCCCCAGTACAAAAACTTTCGTGCATTGTTGAGCGAAGTGATTCACGTCGATGCGAAGCTCGATGTGCTTGAGTGGGTGGTGTTTGAAATGGTGCGCCAGCACTGTGACCGCTTCTTTGGCTTGGCGAAGGGCATCAAGCCGAAATACCGCAGCATGAAGCCCTTGTTGCCATTCTACAATGCTGTGCTGTCGCGCATTGTGCAACATGCCTATGCTCAAGCGGCCGAACAAGAAAAAGCCTACCACCATGCATGTAATTCCGCCGGCACATATACCATTTCTATGTTGTCGGCGGAGATGATTACCGACGCACTATTCGTGCGCTCGGTGCATGAGTTGGCCAAAGCCTACCCCTTGGTGAAACCACGGGTGATCAAAAGCCTGATTAAAGCGGCGCAAAGCGACGGCGAAGTAAGCATCTATGAGCGGCAGGTCATCACCGCTATCGCGACGATAATGGATTGCCCTTTGGTCGGATTGGATGACTTTTAAGTCGGCGGGATTTATAGGGACGAAAGTGCGAGGCAGGCGCCATTGACTTAATTCGAGAGTGATTCTGGACTCTCGTAGATAGGCTTATTATCTGTACTAAGATTTTTCTGAGAGATAGCAAATGATAGAAGGCTTCGATGTTCGAACGCTTACCGTAGTATTGCTTATGCTAGCAATTATTCATGGTATAGGGCTTTTTTGTTATGCCAAAACACAGTCTTCGTTTCGTGGGTTTTGGCATATTAGCGCTGGTTTTTTGTTTCTTGCCTTCGGCTTTGGGTTCATTAGTTTTAGGGGAGTGGTGTCTGACTGGTTAGCTATTGTGATCTCGGGCTTTTTGGTCGTGTATAGCATTAACTTGGTCGGTACCGGCATCTTGCGCTTCTTCGATAGGCCGAGCAAAAACTTTGAAAGGCTAGGCTATGTTTTGCTAGTTCTGCAAGTCACGTCGTTTAGTTATTTCACCGCTTACATGTTTGATGCTCAGTGGCGAGTTTCGATAATCTGCTCAATCTTGGCCTCTCAGTGTCTATATATAGCACTCCAACTATGGCGCATAAACAAAGGCCTTAACTTGTTGTCTGTGCGTATATTCTATTGCTCGCTTTTCGTTTATGGGCTCGTATTTGTTTCGCGCGCCATCTGGAGCATGTTGTACTACGATGTGTCGACAAAAACAGTTATAACCATCACGCACATATCATCGTTGCTTACTTTCTTATTGTTTTTAGTCACAACGAGCCTAATTATTATTTGGGCCGCCAGCGATCGCTTGCAAAAGAGTTTACAGCGCCAGGCAAGCATAGATCCCTTAACTCAAACTTATAACCGTCGTGCGCTGGAATCGTTGGCGAAAGTAGAAATTGCACGATCAGAACGCGAAAGCCGCCCATTCTCGCTCGTGATTATTGATATCGACGACTTCAAGAATATCAATGACTCTCTTGGGCACCAGTTTGGCGACCATGTGCTGGTTTCTGTATGTCAATTAGTCAGCAAAAATTTAAGGCCCTACGATATTCTCGCGCGATATGGCGGAGAGGAATTCGTGTTACTTCTACCCAACACCCAAACTGAAGACGCATTGAAGCTTGCCGAAAAGCTGCGGAGTATTATTGCTGAACACCCTTTTCGTTTGCCAGAAACGACAGAAACAAAATATGTGACGGCAAGCTTTGGACTAACTCAGGCCAATCTACTTAATTGTTCGTGGGAGCAATTAGTCTCAAAGGCCGATGAGGCGCTATACGAAGCAAAAAATGGTGGCCGAAACAAAGTAGCTTATCGTCAAGGTTAGCCGATCAAAAGACTAAGGGGGACAGCGTCCGTTTTTTGGGGCTATCCCCGTTTCCAAGTGTCACATTAAATAATCCCTTCGTCGAGAGCGCAGGCCATGGCCGCGCCAAGCTCGGCACATTGTGCTTCGAAGTCGCTCTGGTACTCGCCTTTAAGTACGAGTGGTTCTTGCACCCAACGCCACTTAAGCCCGGTGAGTATGGTTTTCAAAGCATTCACGGTGCCGGTTCCGTCCTGGCCAGCTCTGATATAGGCCGCGCAGGGCATACCTTGTTTTAATTCCAGTACCGGGTAATAACAACGGTCAAAAAAGTCTTTTAACGCGCCGCTCATGTAAGCAAGGTTTTCGGGGGTGCCGAGAATAATTGCATCGGCGGCGAGTACATCTTCGGGAGTCGCTTCCAGAGGAGGGAGGTAGCGCACTTTAGTGTGTTTCAGGTCTTGTTCGGCAATGGCATCGAGTAAGG
>JBFJVR010000205.1:0-5431 GCA_041624095.1 Oleiphilaceae bacterium | reverse complement strand
GAAGGACTCACCGAAGTTACCACCGATCGCTGAAAACGGTGACGAAACAATAAACACTCCCGCGCCCAGAATAGTAGTAACCAACATAACCGGCCTGACAAAAAGAGCATCGGCTGTCATCGATACGGCACTTGGCGTTTCCTCTATGGTGTTGCTCCAGCCGATGGAGGGAAATGCTAAGGCACAGCCCAACAAAATTGTTCTAATATACTTCGAAAACATTGCGTGCATAATTTATCTCCCGGATCGCACCTAACGGACACCTCTGCCCGTTTACACCTTATAAATAAGTCTATGAATTAACTATAGCGCTAATCTTAATACTGTCTAATCCACACCCTCAGCAATGTTAAATAAAACGCTATTTCTGACAATCTTTACAAAATACGGTAGAACGCTGAGCCTGACGTATCTCACGCAAGCTACTCTGGCACCGCGAGCAAGCCAAACCCGCTCTACCATACACATACAGCGATTGCTTGAAATAACCCGGCTTCCCATCGCTACCGACAAAGTCACGCAGAGTGGTTCCTCCCTGCTCAATGGCTACCGACAATACCGCTTTAATCTTGCTTACCAACACTTCCATGCGCTTTAACGAAACCTTACCCGCAGCTCGGGCGGGGTGAATACCGGCCAGAAACAAGGCTTCATTGGCGTAAATGTTCCCCACTCCAACAACAATTTTGCCATTCATTATAAATTGCTTAATCGCTACTTTTTTGTTCCGCGCCTGCTGGTAAAGATAAGCCGCCGTGAACTCTTCATCAAGAGGCTCAATACCCATGGAACGAATCAAATCATGCTTTTGCCAGTCCTCGGCCCAAAGCACACAGCCAAAGCGCCTCGGGTCATTGAATCGTACAACGCTGCCATTGCCCAACACCATGTCTAAATGGTCGTGTGCTTTAAGCGCAGCGTCGGCATTGAGCACACGCAGATTTCCCGACATTCCGAGGTGAATGATTATCGCTCCATCGCTGCCTTCAAGAATGATATATTTACCTCTGCGCACGGCACGACGCACCTGAAAGGCTTTCAAATCTTCAATTTGACTTGAAACCGGCCAGCGCAAAGCAGGATTACGGACCACCGTACTACTTATATGCTCCCCAACTATGTGGGGCGCAATGCCACGTAGTGTGGTTTCAACTTCTGGTAATTCGGGCAAAACCTAACCTCATAACATAAAAACGGGACCCAGCTTGAGCAAAGATAACACCATGAGATATCTCGGCATTGATGCCGGCGGCACATTTACCGATTTTGTACTTTTCGACGGTGACAGTTGGCGTATCCACAAAGTGTTATCGACGCCTGATAACCCCGCCAATGCGATTCTGCAAGGTATAGATGAACTACACTTAAGGCCCGACATCGCCAGGGGGCAACTATGCATCATACATGGAAGCACCGTTGCGACCAATGCTGCACTGGAGGGCAAGGGAGCACGTACTGTCTACCTTAGCAACAAAGGCTTTAAAGATGTCCTGACTATAGGCCGCCAGGCTCGCAGGTTTTTATATGATCTGAACCCGCAACCGCGCAGCGCACCGGTACCCGCCGAACTATGTGTCGAAGTAAACTGCCGCCGCAATGCCAAGGGCGAAGTCATCGAGCCCTTATTTCCCGAGGAACTCGATCAACTAAAGAAACAGGTTGAAGCACTGCAACCTGAGGCCATTGCGATTAACTTGCTGTTTTCATATCTCAACGATAGCGAAGAAAAAAGCATTGAAGCACTGTTTTCCGATCGGCTCTTTGTTTCCCGCTCCTCCTTTGTACTAGCAAAACAAAATGAGTATGAGCGTGGCATAGCGACCTGGCTGAACGCTAGCCTGGGCCCCAAGGTTTACACCTATATGTCGACACTTTCACAGGCATTAGGCGACTGCCCTGTTTCCGTCATGCAGTCGACCGGCGGAACCATTAGCATTGACCAGGCTAGCAAACGCGCTGTTAACCTTCTCTTATCTGGCCCCGCTGGCGGTTTGTCTGCGATACGGGCGCTTGGCAAAGCAACCAAGCGAAGCAAAATTATCAGTTTCGATATGGGCGGAACGTCTACCGACATCGCGCTAATGGACGGTGATTTTCAACTGACAGAATATGGCCGTATTAACGATTGGCCTGTCGCGGTACCTATGCTTGAAATGCATACGATCGGGGCAGGTGGTGGTTCCATCGCCTGGGTCGATGAAGGCGGCCTGTTGCATGTCGGCCCGCAATCAGCCGGAGCTTTTCCGGGCCCGGCTTGTTATAAGCAGGGCGGCAAACACGCAACAGTAACCGATGCCAACCTGGTTCTCGGCAGACTCAAGGCTGAGCACTTTTTAGGCGGCAGCATGCGCTTATCTCTCGAAGAAGCGACCAAGGCTATTGGCCTTATCGCCGCACAGCTGAATATGGATATTCAACAGACGGCTTCGGGGATACTGATGATTGCCGAACAACAAATGTGCGAAGCCCTGAACGTCATATCGATTCAGAAAGGACATAACCCAGCCGAGTTTACCTTATGCTGCTTTGGTGGGGCCGGCGGCCTACATGTGTGCTCACTGGCTGAAAAAATGGCGATCCACGAGGCAATTATTCCCCAAAACAGCGGCGTGCTATCAGCCTTAGGCATGTTGTCGGCGCCAAAGATACGCCAGCTCGCTAAAACACTCCTGATCCCTTGGGGTTCACAAAATACAACTGAAATTGAAGCGCGCTTCAAACTGCTCGAGTCGCAAGGCATGCAGGAATTGATCGCAGAAGGTGTAGATCCTAATCATATCCGGATAGCGCGCTCTGTCGACTTGAGGTACCAAGGCCAAAGCTTTACGCTCAATGTAAGCATTGAACCAGACAGTGATTCCAGCGATATCGCATCAGCCTTTGCGACGCTACACACTCAGCGATATGGCCATGTTTTGTCAGCGCCCGTTGAGCTGGTCAATATTTGCGTCAGTGTCTCCGCCCCCGCAGGGCTTGCAAAACACTTAATGCAGAACGACGTAAAACCAAGCTCATGTCTTTCTGAAAAGCAGGTTCAGTGCAGCATTGACGCAGGTGATTGCCCAATTTACCAGCGCGCAGAACTCGTTGTAGGGCAGGCTGTCGTTGGCCCGGCTATTATTGCGGATGCTGTTTCTACAGTCTGGTTGAAAGACGGTTGGCAATTAAATCTGGACCCTCTTGGGAACCTGCTGTTAAAACGGTGCTGATTTGTTAACATAACTTACACAAAACAACTGTACGCTGATGTACAGAAAACAATTACAATATGTTACGTTCCAACAAAAAAGGCGGTTATTCTAATGTATGTTGAATGGTGGATTGATGGCGTTTTGTCATTAACTGTATGGCAAAAAGTCCTTGCCACCCTAATCATGACGCAAATCACGATAGCAAGTGTTACCCTATACCTTCACCGGCATTCTGCGCACAACTCTCTTGATCTTCACCCAATTGTCAGTCACTTCTTCCGGTTTTGGCTATGGCTTTCAACTGGGCAAAATACGAAAGAATGGACAGCAATTCACCGTAAGCACCATGCAAAATGCGAGACGGCTGATGACCCTCATAGCCCCGTCGTCAAAGGACTAAAAACCGTATTACTGACTGGTGCTGAGCTATATAAAGATGAAGCTCAAAACCAAGAGACTCTGCAACGCTTTGGGCAACGTACTCCCGAAGACTGGGTTGAGCGGCACATTTATACCCCGCACAAGTTAAAAGGTATCGCCTTAATGGCTGCCATCGATGTATTCTTTTTCGGTTTGGCAGGCATTACCATTTGGGCAATACAGATGATGTGGATTCCCTTGTTCGCAGCAGGTGTCATTAATGGTTTGGGCCACTCTTGGGGCTACCGTAATTTCGAATGCAAAGATGCCGCAACGAACATATCGCCATGGGGCTTCTTTATCGGCGGCGAAGAACTCCACAACAATCACCATACTTACCCCAATTCAGCAAAACTGTCGGTTAAGCCATGGGAGTTCGACATCGGATGGATGTGGATAACGATTTTAAGCACCTTCGGTCTAGCCAAAGCCAAGACGGTCGCACCAAAGGCCGTAAAAGTTACAAACAAGGATGAGCTAGACAAAGATTCATTGATGGCGATTATTCACCACCGCTTTCATGTGCTTGCTGAATACCACAAAAATGTGATGATCCCCGTCATTAAAGAGCAAAAAGCCGCGATGGAGAAGCAGGAAAAAGCCGTGTTTAGAAAAGCCCGGCGACTGCTAATCAAAGAGCCAAAACTGGTTCGGGAACAGGAGCTTAGTAAAATTAATCTGATGCTCGAAAACAACCAGATGATCAAAGTTATCTATCAAAAGAGCCATGAATTACAAGATATATGGAAGCGTAACCCTGGCAGCCGGCTTCAGGAAAAACTGCAGGAACTCATGGAATGGTGCAAGCAAGCAGAGCAAAGCGGTATTGACTGCTTGGAGGAATTTGCCCAAAGCCTGCGTAATTATTCACTGACTCCCGCCACTTCGAACATTCGATAACTGACTTGGCCTGCCGTTTTCTCTTTTAGCTGCTTCCAGTTAATCGGGATTTCGGCAGACTTCGCTTCTTGTTCCTGCTCTATGTATACCCGTGTCCCTGCGCTAATCGCTTTGCTAATGTTTAGCTCCTGAAGCAAATTGTCGAGCACTCCCTTGCGAAAGGGCGGGTCGAGAAACACCACATCAAAGGGCATGCCCTCATAAGTCGCGAGCCACTGAAAGGCATCGGCACGGGTTACATCTGCCGCCAAACCTAGCAGGTCGCAGTTCCCCCTTAGCGCTTCAGCCGCTTGGGGGTTAAGCTCTACAAATTGCACCATCTTCGCGCCCCTTGAAGCTGCTTCTATACCCAAAGCGCCACTCCCCGCGAACAGGTCTAATACCGACGCATCTTCAATATTAAACGAAAGCCAATTGAATACGGTTTCTTTAACTCTGTCTGTCGTTGGACGCAGCGAATCCAAAACCGGAAACTGTAATCGCCTGCTTCGATGCTGCCCACCGATCACTCTAAAAGACCCCGACTCAGTTTTTTGTTGGCGCCGGTTTTTTTTCATTCGATGTGGCATTAGAATTTCCTGTTTTCGCTAGAAGATGGGCAAATAATGAATTAACGCCCAAAGCAAGGTATTTTATAGGTACTTAAAAAAGTAGCAATCTGACTTACTTAAACCATTAGTCTAATCAAGATGTTACTATTCACATCAATTCTTTAAATCACAAAAGCTGACGTATCCATGCAAACATATTCGATCATCTCCTTGGCCGTACTGGCACTGATCTTATTACTTTTTATTGTTGACCTGGTGAGAGCCAAGCGCTCACAGGCCAAACCTGAGAAAGTTCCACAAAAACCACACCCTCAGACACGCGCCAAAGCTATCGGCGCACCGGAAGCGGAAAGCGACTCAGCACCCGTG
>JBFJVR010000204.1:0-5446 GCA_041624095.1 Oleiphilaceae bacterium | reverse complement strand
TTTTGCCTCTGTTGCGGTCTATTGTTTGGAGCGTTTCGGGCGAGAAAGTGACTGTTAGCGCACATACTAAGTGTGAACTGGTTTTAATCTGGTGTTTCGAAAGGTAACGTTAGGGGCGTTATCGTAACGTGAGTTATAAATATAACCGCGTAGAATATAACTATAGATTAGTAACTTAGCTTATATTCTTAATTTTGTTTCGAGTTGCAAAGATTAAAAATTAATATATTTTAATATTAAAGTTACTTTTAGTTATAAACTGGCGGGCAAAATTGTTTAAAAAATGCTCAAAAATGCCGCGATATCGAATGGGATTATTTCGGTTTCTCCGGAATGTTACATTATGTATCCTGGTTTTGGTGGGGGTTTTATCATGTGCATCTCCTGCTATTTATGGCGACAAGTCCTTCAATCCTCCGGTCTATTTTGGCACCCATGTCGTCCGCCAGGGTGACACTTTATTTTCGATTGCACGCCGCTACGGACGCGACTTCCGTGAATTGGCAGCGGCTAACGGAATAACCCGGCCATTCCTTATTACTCCCGGCCAGAAAATCAGTCTAGAGGCGGGTCCGGCGATTAAGCGACGTCTTGAAATGGAGGCAAGATCATCCTCCGTGGCCAATGTCAATGTAACAGAGCGTAAACGGAATAACGAAATTAGAAATAATGTTACAAAAATAAAAAAACATAAGAAGTTCAAAGACATAAAATGGAGTTGGCCTCATCTTGGCCCGATACTTGCGAGATATAAAAATAGTGCTAAAGCCAAAGGGCAGGGCGGTATCAATAAAGGTATCGATATTGGTGGTCAATTGGGTGACGCAATTCTCGCGGCAGCTGCAGGAGAAGTGGTTTACGCGGGAAATGGTTTGTTGGGGTACGGTAATTTAGTCATTATCAATCACAACGAAAGCTACTTGAGTGCCTATGCGCACAATCAGCGAATAGTGGTCCAGGAAGGGCAATTAATTGAAGCAGGGCAAAAAATCGCTGAGATGGGACGATCGGGAAGTAACCGGCCGATGCTGCATTTTGAAATCAGAGAAAATGGCAGCCCGGTTAACCCCTTGGGGTTTCTTCCGAAAAGATAAGTCCAGCGTGTAGGTCTCGGGTTTAGGGATAGTTAACAGTTATACAGCTAGGTTGCCGGTGTCCTTATGCCGGGCAAACAATAAAAAGCGGAGTACGTATTATGTCAGCAGAACGAGAAGAGTTATTCGAAGATTTGGCTTTTGGTTCAAGTGAATCATCTGGAGGTTCGGAGCAAGAAGAGATTATGAGTGTGGTGACGTCAATTGATAGTCGGCGAACCAGCGCTAAGGCAGAATCTCAGACATATCGGCAATTGGATGCAACCCAGATCTATTTGAATGAAATTGGTTTCTCCCCTCTGCTGTCACCTGAAGAAGAAGTGTATTTTGCGCGGCTTGCTCAAAAGGGCGATGCCGATGGTCGCAAACGCATGATCGAAAGTAACTTGCGTTTAGTAGTAAAGATTGCGCGACGCTACGTTAACCGCGGGCTTACGCTGCTTGACCTGATTGAAGAAGGTAACTTGGGCTTGATCAGGGCGGTTGAGAAGTTTGATCCGGAGCGCGGCTTCCGCTTCTCGACTTACGCGACTTGGTGGATACGTCAAACCATTGAACGTGCCATTATGAATCAGACGCGAACGATTCGTTTGCCGATTCACGTTGTTAAAGAGTTGAATTTATATTTGCGTGCAGCACGTGAGCTGACGCAAAAGCTAGATCATGAGCCGTCGCCCGAAGAAATTGCCGACCTGCTAGATAAGCCTGTTGCAGATGTTAAACGCATGCTTGGGCTGAATGAGCGAATTACTTCTGTCGATACTCCGATTGGCGGAAATGGCGACAAGTGCTTGTTGGACACCGTTGCCGATGAGTCTGCATCTGATCCTGCGGAGTTGCTTCAAGACAGTGACTTGAGAGGCAGTATTGACGGCTGGTTGGATCAACTGTCGGGTAAACAGCAAGAGGTGTTGGCGAGACGGTTTGGCTTAAGAGGCTATAAAATGAGCACCCTCGAGGAAGTGGGTAAAGAGATTGGTCTAACGCGAGAGCGAGTGCGTCAGATTCAGGTCGAAGCCTTGAAACGTCTGCGAGATATTCTTGAAAAGCAAGGCCTGAGCGGGGAGACTTTGTTTAAGTAACTGTCTTAAGCTTAGAGAAAAGCCGCGCGAGTCGCGGCTTTTTTTGTGCATGCAGCTTTATGGGCTTGTGTGTGTTTGGCTTGGGTTTCAGTCGCCAGTCTTTTGTTTGAATTCGCACAGATCCTCGATCAGGCAAGACTGGCAGCGTGGCTTGCGCGCTACGCAAGTATAGCGGCCCAGTAGTATTAGCCAGTGGTGCGCGTCCAGCAGGTATTCTTTAGGGACGAGTCGCAATAGCCGTTTTTCGACTTCAAGGACGGTTTTTCCGGGTGCGATGCCGGTTCGGTTGGATACCCGGTAGATGTGGGTGTCTACGGCCATGGTGGGCTTGCCGTACGCTGTGTTCAGTACAACGTTGGCGGTTTTGCGACCTACGCCGGGTAATCTTTCGAGTGCCTCGCGGTTATCGGGAACGACGGAGTTGTGCTCTTCAATGAGAATCTTACAGGTTTTGATAATGTTTTCTGCTTTGGTGTTATAAAGACCAATTGTTTTGACGTAAGACTTAAGTTTGTCGAGGCCAAGTTCGTAAATGGTCTCAGGTGTATTGGCAGCGGGGAATAATTTATCGGTTGCCTTGTTTACGCCTTTGTCAGTTGACTGGGCTGAAAGTATTACTGCAATCAGTAACTCAAAAGGGGATGTGAAGTTCAGCTCGGTAGTTGGGGTAGGGTTGTCCTGCTTCAGGCGTTCAAAAATTTCGATCCGTTTTGACTTGTTCATGGTTTTTAATTTCGGTCTCACATTAAAGTTTTAATTTTTAGAAAGCTGAGGTACAATCGCGATAGCCATGAAAACCCGGCTATTGTTATGTCTAGCGTTTCGAATGCCTCGTGTAGTCCCTCGTCCTGTCAAACATAAGTTATATCCAGTTTTTCGGCGTTTTGTAAGTACAGTTATTTATACAGGATATGATTATGTCAGATCGAGTTACAGGTAAAGTAAAGTTTTTCAACGAATCAAAAGGTTTTGGTTTCATCGAGCAGGATAACGGCCCAGACGTGTTCGTTCACTTCAGTGCAATCCAGTCAGATGGTTTTAAAACGTTGACTGATGGCCAGTCTGTTGAATTTACCGTTGGTAAAGGCAATAAAGGCCCTCAAGCTGAAGATGTGAAGCCTTTATAATCTGGCGTCCATCATATAGCAAAACCAGTACGACCCCTATGTGGTAGCAAGTAAGGCATCGCGCTTTGCTTTATTTTTAGGGGTTGTGCTTGGTAAAGTGTTGCCCCCCCCTTCGTATTGCCCCTTCCGTGTTTATTCTTCACATCGTATTAATGCAGTCCAATTAAGAAAGTTTTCAGCAGAAAGCAAATCTTTTAGCGCTTTGAGTGAAATCCCTCACTATGGATGGTATTGTTCCACATTTTTAGCATCCGGTTTCATGAGGCAAATGGTATGTCTGTAGCTGAAGAGCGGCCAAAGGTTTTATTAGCATTGACGGGTGGTATTGCCGCCTATAAGTCGGCAGAGCTATGCAGGCTGCTAAAGAAGGCTGGCTATGAAGTAAGAGTTGTGATGACCGCAGGTGCAACACGCTTTATATCACCGCTTACCTTGCAGGCATTGTCGGGTAACCCGGTGTCTACAGAGTTGCTTGATCCACAAGCTGAAGCGGGGATGGGGCATATAGAGTTGGCCCGATGGCCCGACCTGATCGTCGTTGCGCCGGCTAGTGCGCACTTTATCGCGCAGTATAATTGTGGTTTGGCTGGTGACTTATTGAACACGTTGCTGTTAGCGAGTTCGTCTCCTGTTGCTATTGCTCCTGCAATGAATCAGGCGATGTGGTCGAATCCGTTGACGCAAAAAAACCTGTCGGAGCTAGCGGCTACAATGGGAGAAAAGTGTGTTTTCTGGGGGCCACAAGAAGGAGAACAGGCCTGTGGGGATATTGGCCCGGGACGCCTTTTGGAACCGCTTGACATAGCGAAGCGAGTAGACGCGTTCTTATCATCCCGTGTTCCGCAAGATCTGCTTGCTCTGCGAGTAGTTATTACCGCTGGCCCCACGCGCGAGGCGCTGGATCCGGTGCGTTATATTACTAATCATAGCTCGGGGAAAATGGGCTACGCTCTGGCCGAGGCTTTTGCGGCAAGAGGGGCGGATGTAACACTTGTTTCGGGCCCGGTTAGTTTGCCTTGCCCAGAGGCTGTGATGCGCGAAGATGTCGTTTCAGCGCAGGAAATGCATCAGGCCGTCCTTGGAGCGATCGACAAGGGTTGTGACATTTTTGTTGGCGCCGCCGCAGTTGCGGACTATCGACCAAAAGAGCTTAGCGCCCGAAAAATAAAGAAGCAGGGCGACGAAATGCAAATTGAGCTATGTAAAAACCCCGATATCGTGGCAGCTGTCGCTGCAAGCAATATCCGGCCTTTCACTGTAGGATTTGCGGCAGAAACGAATGACGTGATTAAGTATGCACAAGGTAAGCTGGCGAACAAAAATCTCGACATGATTATAGCGAATGACGTGTCTCGCTCTGAAACCGGGTTTAACAGTGATGACAATGAAGTCTACGTTATATGGGATTCAGGTCAGCAACACCTGAAGCAGCAAAGCAAAAGGCAACTGTCCACGCAGTTGGTGTCACACATAGCAGAACGATTCTCAAAGAAAAAAGAAGGGTGAAATGGCTAAGCAGAAACTGCAGTTTAAGATACTGGATTCTCGCCTAGGGAATGAGATACCGCTTCCTGAATATGCTACCGAAGGTTCAGCGGGGCTGGACCTGAGAGCGTGCCTCAACGAGGACGCGCAGCTCGCTCCGGGCGAAACTATTCTGGTGCCTACAGGTATTTCCATTTATCTCGAGGACCCAACTATGGCGGCTATGTTGTTGCCAAGGTCCGGTTTAGGGCACAAACACGGTATTGTCTTGGGTAATCTGGTGGGCTTGATCGATTCAGACTACCAAGGGCAGATAATGGTTTCGTGTTGGAATAGAGGGAATGATCATTTTACTATTCCCGTTGGAGAGCGCATTGCCCAAATGGTCATTGTGCCGGTGATACAGGTCGAGTTTGAGCGCGTGGATGATTTCCGCCAAACACAGAGAGGCGAGGGTGGTTTTGGGTCGACCGGAAGAAACTGATCTATCATCTATTATAAGTAAGCGAATATCTATTTTTTGATGTCCTGGTATCTGCCAAGAACAAAGGAACTTTCATGAAGTTTTCAAGAAAAAAACAGGATGTGGTGAAGGTCTTGCCTAAAGAGCAGGAGAAACAAAGCCCGAAAGCTGAAGCGCCCGTTCCAAGTGCTAAGG
>JBFJVR010000203.1:0-5466 GCA_041624095.1 Oleiphilaceae bacterium | reverse complement strand
CAGGGCGTGACCCTGGGCGGAACCAGCTGGAACAAGGGTAAACGCCATCCGACGTTAAAAAATGGGGTTGTTGTGGGTGCAGGGGCGAAAGTGCTTGGGCCTTTTGAAGTTGGCGAGAATGCGAAAATCGGTTCAAATGCAGTAGTAACGAAGGCGGTTCCGGCGGAGGCAACGGTCGTCGGCATTCCGGGTCGAATCATCCTTAAATCGGTCGAGAAACCCGTTACTGTAGATGTCGAGAAGCGCAAAAAGATGGAAGAAAACTTCGGTTTCGATGCCTATGGTCTGAGCGAAGAAATGCCCGACCCGGTAGCGAGGTCTTTACGTAGCATTCTTGATCATATGCATTTGGTTGATGAACGAATGAATTCGATGTGCAAAGCGATCAAAAAAATCGACTCCAGTTACAACAAAGAGGATGTCCCTCCCATTAGTGAAGATGATATCGACTGTTTCAAAGAGGCGAACTGATAACAGGGTCCGGATGAATATTTGATTAAAACACTGGGTTAATAGATAATTTTTCCCACGATTCAAGCCTAGAGCGCGTCTTTCATGCGATTAACTACCAAAGGCAGATATGCAGTCACGGCAATGCTCGATTTGGCCTTGCACGGGCAAAGTGGCCCGGTTGCCTTAGCCTATATTTCCAAACGACAGGGTATTTCCCTGTCTTATCTAGAGCAGTTGTTTTCTAAGTTAAGGCAAGGGAAGTTAGTTAAAAGCACCCGTGGGCCCGGTGGTGGTTACTTGTTGAGTGCGGCTGATGATTCTATTTCTATTGCGGCGATTGTAGACGCTGTGAATGAGTCCATTGATACCACAAAGTGTCAGGAAAAAGGCGACTGCCAGCAAGGCGAAAAATGCCTTACTCATCATTTGTGGTCTGACCTTAGTCACCAGATCCATCACTTCCTTAGCGATATTAGTCTTCGAGACCTGATGAAAAAACGGGAGGTGCAAGCGACTGCCGCCAGACAGGATCGTCAAGTCAGCCTGATTCCCTCCGATACGATTGATGTTTAAGCCTTAATAAGCCCAATTTGATGTCTAGTTTAATTTATTTGGATTATGCCGCTACTACGCCTGTTGATCCGCGTGTTGCGGAGGTGCTAGCAAAGCACTTAACAATGGACGGCGTGTTTGCCAATCCTGCGTCCCGTTCACACCTGCTTGGTTGGCAAGCCGAAGCCGCGGTAGAAAAAGCACGCAAGCAAGTTGCACAATTGCTCAATGCAGATACCCGAGAGATCGTGTGGACCAGTGGCGCAACTGAGGCAAATAACCTGGCAATCAAAGGGCTTGTTGAAGCAGATACAAGTGGGCGCAAGCACCTGATTAGCTCGCTGAGTGAGCACAAAGCGGTTATTGATTGCTTCAGTTATCTCGAACAGCATGGCTACGAAGTTACATGGTTGGAGCCATCTAAATCGGGTTTTGTGGAGCTTGAAAGTGTCAAATCTGCTTTGCGTCCGGACACCCTGCTGGTTTCGTTGATGCATGTTAACAACGAAACCGGGGCGGTAACGGATATCGCTTCGATTGGTGAATTGGTCCATGCTGGTGGCGCATTTTTTCATGTGGATGCAGCGCAAAGTGCAGGCAAGCTCGCTCTCGATATGGCGACACTGAAAGTTGATATGCTGTCGATCTGTGCCCACAAGATATACGGCCCGAAGGGTGTTGGCGCCTTGTATGTCAGGCGCAACGGGCAAGTCGAACTGGCGCCGCAAATTCACGGTGGTGGTCACGAGCGCGGTATGCGCTCCGGAACGCTAGCGACACATCAGATAGCGGCGATGGGCGAAGCATTAGCACTTGCCGCGCAAGAAATGTCTGAGCAGGCTGCGCAGCAGCGGCGATTAAAAAGCATGTTTCTGGAATTGCTGGCAGACGTACGTAACAGGATGACGATCAACGGTGATGTTGAAAACGGAGTGCCCGGTATTCTGAATCTCGGTTTCCCCGGTTTGGATGGTCAGTTATTGTTGTCAGCCTTGCCCAATCTGGCGATCTCGTCCGGCTCAGCGTGTACATCGGCCAGTATGTCTCCATCTCATGTACTTAGTGCTATGGGTGTGCCCGAAGACGAGGCGCTCAGTTCGCTCCGTTTTTCCTTTGGGCGCTATACCACCGAGCAAGATATTCGCAGTGCCGCTGCTAGTCTCAGCGCCGTTTTGGCTAAGTTAGGTCCAAAGTAAGTGCTGTCTGGGGTTAATAATCGTTAATTACAGGGCGATGGATATATTTTTGCCTCCCGGCCTTGTATAATCCGGCCTCAAATTTTTATGCTCGGGTAGTGCTTAGGCTGTCCGGGGCAATCATTAATAAGTACTTTTGGAGATACATTCATGGCGGTTGAACGCACCTTATCAATCATCAAGCCCGACGCAGTTGCCAAAAACGTAATTGGCAAAATCTATAGCCGTTTCGAAACCAATGGTTTGAGCATCGTAGCAGCACAAATGCAGCAGCTTTCGCAAGAAAAAGCCGAAGGCTTCTATGCCGAGCACAAAGAGCGTCCTTTTTTCGCGGATCTGGTCAAGTTCATGACCTCTGGCCCCGTGGTTGTTCAGGTTTTGGAAGGTGAAAATGCAATCGCAAAAAACCGCGACCTGATGGGTGCAACTAATCCAAAAGAGGCCGCAGAAGGAACTATTCGTGCCGATTTTGCTGAGTCTATCGACGCAAACGCTGTACATGGCTCGGACTCAGCAACGTCTGCCGCGCGCGAAATCAGCTATTTTTTCTCGGATGAAGAAATCTGCTCACGCGCTTAATCGCACCTTAGTGTTACGAAAAGCAGGACCTCAAAACTGGGCTCCTGCTTTTTGCGTGTATTGGGGCTTTTAAAATGCTAGTGCTGCTAGCGTTTGGCTGAGCCTGAATAACATGGCCCAAGTCAGGCCCGTAACGCGCCAGGCAAGAAGAAATTTGATTAGACGGATACGTGACTGGTAATACGTTTATTTACTAATACATTCGATACGTTAAACGGTAAAAAATATGTCAGCTGACGCGACTCAGATAAGTAAACAAGACGCAAAGCAACCCGTTAATCTATTGGGTTTACCCAGAGATAAAATGATTGCGTTTTTTGAGTCGATTGGAGAAAAACCATTTCGCGCAAAGCAGGTTATGCAATGGATTCATCAATATGGTGTTAGCGATTTTGATGAAATGTCTAATATAAGCAAAGCACTGCGAGAAAAACTTAAAGTAATTTCTAAAATAGAAGGCCCCGAGGTTATTTATCAGGACATCTCATCTGATGGTACGCGAAAGTGGGTGATGAAAATGCCCGGCGGCAGCAGTATCGAAACGGTACTTATTCCTGAAGGTAATCGGGGAACCTTGTGTATCTCCTCTCAGATAGGGTGCGCACTCGATTGTAGTTTTTGTTCTACAGGAAAGCAGGGCTTTAACCGTAACCTGAGTGCAGAAGAGATTGTAGGTCAGATATGGAACGCATTGGCCTCGTTTAAAGACATCGACCGCGTAAATGATCGGCCGATCACTAATGTAGTGATGATGGGTATGGGTGAGCCGCTGCTAAACTTCGATAACGTGATGGATTCTATCAGCATCATGATGGATGACTTCGCCTATAGTATTTCAAAGCGCCGTCTGACGATTAGCACGGCAGGGGTGGTGCCTGCAATCGACCGCTTGTCGCAGTATACCGATGCATCAATCGCGATTTCGCTACATGCGCCAAATGACGAATTGCGCAATGAACTGGTTCCGGTAAACAAGAAATACCCTATCGCCATGTTATTAAGTTCAGTTAAGGCGTATCTTGATCAGTTATCGGATAAGCGCAAAGCGACAATAGAATATACCTTGATGGCAGGGGTTAATGACCGCAAAATTCACGCCGACCAGCTGATAGAGCTACTGCGCGACTTGCCTTGCAAAATCAATCTGATACCTTTCAATCCGTTCCCCGGTAGCCACTATAAAAAACCGTCAAATAACGAAGTGCGCATGTTTCAGGACTGGTTGGTCAAAGCCGGTTATATTACAACGGTACGAACTACGCGTGGCGATGATATTGATGCCGCGTGTGGGCAATTGGTAGGTAAAGTAGAGGATCGCACAAGACGTAGTGAGCGATACATTCAAATGCAACAGGTAAATCAATAGAATCATTTTTATGATAATAAGAATACTCACCTTTGGAACTATCCTGCTGACGCTTACCGCATGTGTAACAACGACGAATAGTTCGTTTGCACGTAAGGCAAACGCAGAAGAAGCCGTCGAAAAATATGTTCAGCTGGGCCTTGAGTACATTAAACGGGATGAATTAACGCGCGCCCGGAAACACTTGCTCAGAGCCCTGGAACTAGACGAAGACAACGCCCCAGCGCTGGCTGCCCTGGGCCTCATTTATCATGAAGATGCCGAGGCAGAATTGGCCGAACAATCGTTCCAGCGTGCACTCGAAATCGACCCCGGCTATACGCGTGGCCGAACCTATTATGGCGCATTTTTATTCTCTGAAGGGCGGTATGAGCAAGCCTTGGCGCAATTCAAGGAGGCATCGAACGACACACAGTATTCGAGCCGAGCGCAAGTATTCACCAATATTGCTTTATGCAATATAAAGTTGGGCAAGCGCGATGATGCATTAAAGGCTTACGAAAAAACCTTAAAACTCGACCGCTTTAACGGAAGGGCTTTATCTGGCGCAACGGAGTTGTTGTTAGAGCAGAATAACTATAAACGGGCCCAGTATTTTTATAACCGCTTAGTTAAGCTTATTAGTCAGCAAGGGCTTAAACACAGTCCGCAGAGTTTATGGATGGGCATTCGTATTGCCCGGTATTACGGCGGTTATGCACAAGAAGAGAGTTTGGCGACATTATTGCAGGAGCTATACCCCGATTCAGAAGAATACGGGCTATACCAGCGTATGATGTCGAACGGGGGGCGTTCGTGAGCGAGAGCAATACAGATACAGACATCTCGTCGCAGCCAGGCAAAATTCTCAAGGCTGCTCGTGACGAGCAGGGGCTCAGCGTTGAGCAACTGGCCAATGAGTTACATCTAAGGCCGTCTATTATCGAAGCAATTGAAGCGGGCCAGTTCGATACTTTTGAAAACGATGTGTTTCTTAAGGGTTACTACCGTTCCTATTGCCGCTTGGTGAACCTTCACGAAGCCAGAATGATAGAGTTATTGGACCAGCAACTGCTCACGCGTCAAAACGAACGTGCTAGCCAGGAGCAGGAACGCAAAGCAAGTGAGACAGCCAGACAACGGAAGTTGCTGGCCAAACGCCTTACTGCTGCCGGAGTGTTGATTACAGTATTGCTGGCAGTGATTTTAGGGCTGGTTGCTGCGTTTACCGATGATGCAGACATCGGGGCGGCTGATGCCCAGCATGAAAAGGCTGAAGCAGGTTCAGACTTGGACTCGTCAGAATCGAGAGAGATTAAGCTTAAGGCGCAAGAGTCTGGT
>JBFJVR010000202.1:0-5494 GCA_041624095.1 Oleiphilaceae bacterium | reverse complement strand
CAGCCTTGCGGAAGGAATTCGTTGGATTTTAGGGCGAACCGACGTTGAGTATGAGCTACTTAGTAAAAATGCGCGTGAACGGGTATTGACGCTTTTTGATTCTGTAATTATTGCTGAGCAGTATCAGGAGCTTTATAAGAAAATACTCGAGCGTAAATAGGCAGTGGGGGCTTGGTGCATTGAGTGCCGTCAAATTTCGTATGGATGGGGCTGGATTGAAAAGATGTGATGTGGGGCGGTTTAAAGGGAAGTATTCAGCTATAAGGGAATTGCCTTGCGTGAAAGCAGTTAGCCCAAGCGCGAACTGACAGGAACAGGTAAAAAACCTGTAGCTATCAGGTCAAGCCTGAGCTACGAAATCTAAAGTAATATTTTTACTCCACCGATATTAATCCGGCATTTTTCTCCAGAATAGAGTTGCCGATTCCCGACACCTCAGCCAGTTCCTGAATGTTGTGGAAGGGCCCGTACGTTTTGCGGTACTCGACTATCGCTTGTGCTTTTTTAAGGCCGACACCTTTGAGTGTTTTAGAAAGTAGCGTGGCATCCGCTGCGTTGATGTTTACTTTACCCGTAGTTTCCGACAGGCTGGCCGTACCTTGCTGGTCAGCTGCATAGCTCGTGTTTGCGGTAAGCACAGACGCGCTGATGCATAGGCATATCAATAGGTAGTGTAGTTTTCTGAGTGGGTTCTTGAAATGATTCATGAGTTCGCTCCTTGCGAGATAATGTTCCTTAACGCACAGTACAACGCTGCTTTTCGTAGCAGTTAGTACATGTATTGCTTCTTGAGAATAGAAGTAGAGGCGGTGTTAAGCAGGGGCACATCCGTTTGCTCCCATCCTTGGCTTAACTGGTCTGTTCCCTTTGACCTTTTCCGTCCCTGAATCGCTTCCGGCGATTGTGCTTCCATGCGGTTCCCATTGTAGAAGGCAGTTTTGGTAAATGTGAAGGCCGAATGACAGATAATTTAGTTGATTTTACCTTTATGTGACGCGTTAGCTTGCTGGTGGGTGAGGTGGTCGAAGTAAAAACAGCGTGCTACGTCACGAACGCAGATTCACTTCTTGGTTTGATTTTGTATGGATGTCTTAATGCGCAAAAATGGTGCAAAAACAAGACTGTAGTTTTCAATTCAAGTCTTTATAATGCCTGCTCGAATGTTCAAATCTAGCGTGTCACAGTTACAAGTATGACACGCTGAATATAAGTAAAATTAAATTGAATAGTAATAGTCGCCTCTCCTTATTTTTTTACCTTAGATCGAAGCTCGTTGCTTTGGTTTTATTTGTTGCTGCCGTTTTGTCTTCTGCTCCCCTTAGTGCAGCACCATGGATCGAGGTAGGGGATGAGCGTATTCGGCATCATTTAAAAACCTTGAATGACGCAGGTGTGATTTCTATACAGCTCAATACATGGCCGTTGATGTGGGCAGATGTTCATAGCGCTATAGCGGATGTTGATCTCGCAGGCCTGAGTTCTGTGCAGCGGCTGGTAATACGCGAACTACAATTTGAAAAGCGTCATCAGACGAAACAAACTCTGAAGCGCTCACTAGAACTTAACGCAAGTAATAGCCGCTCCCTTTTTAGAGGTTTTGGCAGCAGTGCGCTGGAAAAAGGTGAGATACACCACTCGTTTGATTGGGATGGCGAAAGTGCCGCATTCAAGCTTAAAGCGAATATCGTCTCGAACCCCGGTAAAGATTTAAGCGAAACACATTTCGATGGCTCGTATTTGGCGTGGGTGTTAGGTGATTGGGTGTTTGGTGCAGGTGCTATCGATCGCTGGTGGGGGCCGGGGCAGCAAAGCAGTTTGATTCTGTCTAATAATGCTCGACCGATTCCGGCGCTGATGTTTCGTAGCAAAGGTGTGCAATCTTTTGCGTCGCCATGGTTGTCGTGGCTAGGGCGGTGGCAGTTCGTGTCTTTTGTGGGGCAGTTAGAAAGTAGTCGTGTTATTCCGGAAGCAAAATTGACCGGCATGCGCTTTAGCTTTAGCCCTGTCTCGTCACTCGAATTGGGTTTGTCGCGCGCGATGCAGTGGGGCGGTAAAGGGCGCGACCAGGATATTTCGGCGTTTTTTAAGTCACTCACCTCAAAAGATGAAAATACAGGTGACGGTGCCGGTAACCAAATAGGCGGGTTTGATGCGCGCTATGCCTTTCATGCTTTTGGTTTGTTGCCCTCTGCAGTGTATGCGCAAGCAATAGGGGAGGACGAAGCCGGATATATGCCCTCTAAATATACAGCACAATTTGGTTTCGATACCTCGTTTGAGTTGCCCGAGTTGGCTGCGACCTTTCGCGGAACCCTGGAGTTTACAGATAGCACGGCAGGTGCATTGGGTAGTGAGCACGCAAACACAGCCTATGAGCACTCAGTCTATAAATCGGGTTACCGGTTTCGCAGTAGAGCGATCGGCGCAGCCTACGATAATGATGCACGTGTGGTGAGTGTGTCTGGTGCGTTGTATCTACCAGGGCAGCGCTCGCTTTCGCTGGTGCTACAGAGGCTTGAATTGAATTACGATGATAGCGGCGGTAACTCCGTAGCTTCTGCTGCGCAAACTTTGTGGGGTGGGCAGCTTGGTTGGCAGTCGCTGTTGTTTGATGGGCGACTGAGTTTAGGTGCAACGCTATGGGATGACAAGCCCAAGGTAAATATCGATGGCATAGAGCGGTTTTCGGTCTCTGCTGCTTGGGAGTATCGCTACTAGCTATATGGGTTTAGATGCTAGGGCTAGTAGAAAAAGTAATAAGGAATAAGGTTAATGCATACAAATAGTGTGATGTATTTCCTGCAAAAAAAACTTTTGGTTTCGAATTGGTTTTTGACTGGCTCAAGTAAAAATTAAGTGCTAAGTTACGCCCTCTTTTAGCGGGTAAAACAACTTGGAGAGCTTTTAACCAGTTTTCATGTATTCGCATTGGTCAACAAAAAGAAAGTTAGATGGATTTAAATAATAGTTTGTCATTCAGAAATACTCGTCCGCATAAGTTGCCGCTAACCTTGTGGCTACTCATCACCTTGTTTGTGTTCGTTAGTGCAGGTGCACATGCTCTGCAGCCCTCGCCGCAACAGATCGAAGCTTTTAAGCGTTTGCCCGCGTCACAGCAATCTCAGCTGGCGGCTCAGTATGGTATCGACTTACCGCAGAGCAGTAACGCGGCAAGTGGCTCAAGTTCAGTTCAGCCGACTGTCAGCGTGATGCCGCTGACATCTAAAGCGGCAGGGAGTTCCAGTGAGTCACCTAAAGCGGATGCACCCAAAATAGCGTCGCCCGATGATCGGTTGATGCCTTTTGGTTACGACCTGTTCGCGGGCAGTCCAACAACCTTTGCTCCAGTTCACGATGTGCCAGTGTCGTCTGATTATGTGCTGGGCCCGGGTGATTCGCTAAAGCTCAATCTCTATGGGAAAGAAAATAGCTTCCATGAATTAGCGATTGATACCGAGGGTAAGGCGTATCTTGCTGATTTGGGGCCAATGAGCTTGGCTGGCTTAACCTTTGCTGAAGCAAAGCAGGCTATTGTACAAACTATCGACCAGAAGATGATTGGCGTCAAAGCCAGTGTGTCGATGGGCGCTTTGCGCTCTATCAGAGTTTTTGTGTTGGGCGAGGCTAATTTACCAGGCTCCTATGTAATGAGCTCGCTGTCGACCATGACCAACGCTTTGGTGTTGAGTGGTGGGGTCGCAACGTCCGGCTCTTTGCGTGATATTCAGCTGAAGCGCAAGGGCAAGGTTGTTCGAAGCTTTGATCTTTACGACCTGCTCTTAAAGGGGGATACCTCAAACGATGCCCAGCTGCGTTCGGGAGACGTGGTGTTTATTCCGCCGGTTAAGGCTTCGGTCGGCATTAGAGGTGAGATAAAGCGCCCTGCAATTTATGAATTGGCGAAGAGCGAAACGGTTGATCAGCTTGTAGCAATAGCGGGCGGCTATACCGCCTCGGCGTTTCCAGAGTTAACAAAGATTGAACGCTATGGCGATGGTGATGAGTTGCAAGTGCATGAGCTTGACTTGTCCAAACAAGGCGACAAGCAAGTTCGCTTAAAAGACGGTGATATGCTGAGCATACCTTCTGTACTGAGTCAGCAAAGCGGCATCGTTAAGTTGTTGGGTCACGTGCATCGTTCTGGTGTACAAAGCTGGAAACCCGGCCTGCGCTTAAGTCACCTGTTGCCTCGCGTCGATCTGCTTAAGCCCAATGCTGATCTCAACTTTGGTTTAATTAAACGTTATACAAAACCGCATCGACGCTTGCAGGTAGTCTCGTTCAATTTAGCTAAGGCCTTAAACGCCCCTGGCTCAGAGCATGACCTAGTGTTAAATGAATTGGATGAAGTGCATGTGTTTGGCTTGTATGAATCGTCTCGAAATAGCGTCGCCAGCGAAATCCTAGATGAGCTGAGAGCGCAGGCCAGTATTGCCACCCCTTCTAAAGAAGTAGCCATTGGAGGGAATGTTCGTTACCCCGGTGCCTACCCCCTTGTAGAAGGGATGACCGTCGAGCAGCTGATTCATGCCGCGGGCGGCTTGACAGAAAAAGCATTCCAGCTACGTGCTGAATTAAGCCGTACAGATTTTGACTCTGAGCAAAAACGTATTCAAAGCCGCTTTGATTTAAATCTTACCGATGCCTCGTCGCTTTCCAAAGTGCTTAATTCACGCGATACCCTACAAATCAAGACGATTCCTGAGTGGGCTGAGTCAGAAATGGTCACGCTGCGAGGTGAAGTTCGCTTCCCGGGTGCTTACCCGATTTACAAAGATGACACCCTCGCAGACTTGCTCAAGCGAGCCGGAGGTCTGACAGATTATGCCTACGTACCTGGCGCCGTGTTTACTCGCGTAGAACTCAAAAAACAACAAGCCGAACGCCTTGCAGATATGCAGCGTCGGCTTAAAGAAGATATTGCCAAAGCTGAGCTGACGCTAGCGAATCAAAGTACTACAGGCGATGCGAAACAAGCAGATTTGGGTGAAGCGCAGAAGCTGCTTGATCAGCTTAGTAGTACGTCAGCGACAGGTAGGTTGGTTGTCGACCTGGAAAAGGTCATCGAAGAGGATTCAGGTTATGTGATTCCTTTGCAGGACGGAGATGAGCTTTACGTACCCACGAAGAAAAACTCAGTCACCATTGTTGGTGAGGTGCAGTTACCAATCTCGCAAATCTATGAGCGAGAGTTGGATTACTGGGATTATATTAATCGCAGTGGAGGCACGACTGATAAAGCAGACGAAGAGCGTATTTACATCGTTAAAGCGAACGGCGCGGTCGAAATGCCAGAAACTAGTAATTGGTTTGCGTCGTCGTCTTCGCAGGTTTCACCTGGTGACACGATCGTTGTACCTCTCGATGCGGATAAGGTCGATCAGGTCATACTTTGGCGTGATTTAAGTCAGATTTTCTACCAGATTGCGTTGGGTGCTGCGGCGGTGGGAAGTCTATAAGTGACACCCAGTTAAGTAGTTAAATGAATTTTAGT